>JAFGIU010000055.1 GCA_016929445.1 Candidatus Omnitrophota bacterium | reverse complement strand
CCAGGCCCATCAGAGTCATAGTGGTGGGGAGAGAGGCCTGCTCAGCCAACTGCACAGCGAGTTTGCCCGCGTTCGAGTGCATGAAGCCTCCGCCCATGTAGAGCACGGGGCGCTTAGCCTTATTGATGAATTCGGCTGCGCGCGCGACCGACTCCTCCAAATAGGGGGGCGGCGGTGTGGCCTTTCCCGGCTCGGGCCAGGCCTCGAACTCCACGACCTCCATTTGCACATCCTTGGGCACGTCCACAAGAACGGGCCCTGGGCGTCCCGAGCTTGCAATGCGGAAAGCCGCGGGAATCACTTCAAAGAGTTCGGCTGCCGAACGCACCAGGAAATTGTGCTTGGTAATCGGAATGCTCATGCCATAGGTGTCCACTTCCTGAAAGGCATCGGTTCCGATCATGCTCGAAGGAACTTGTCCGGTAATGCAGATTACGGGAATGGAATCCATTTTGGCGTCTGCGATTGCCGTCAGAATGTTCGTCGCCCCTGGGCCTGAAGTAGCCAGACACACTTGGGGTGTGCCGGTCACTCGAGCCATACCTTGGGCCATGAATCCCGCGCCTTGTTCGTGACGCGCCAGGACATGACGAATCTTGGTGCTTTGGGACAAGGCGTCATATAAGGGCAGGTTGGCCCCTCCCGGGATGCCTGCCACAATTTCAATTCCTTGGCGCTCTAAAAGATGTGTAATAATCTCCGCGCCGTTTTTGCTAATCACAGCGTGTCTCCTTTGGTTAAGCTGGGAAAGGTCCGGAAGGGAGCGGGCATAAAAAAACCCCGTCCGGCGCCTCGCGCCAGCGGGGTAAAACTCGTGTTTCCCCTACGGCGCAAACGCGTCTACTACGGGTACGAGTACCCGTACGTCGATAAGCGCTACAGGGGCGGTAAACTGTATTGTGTTAAATGAATTCCGGTACATGGACTATTCGCTTTCCTATTGGAGATCAATTTTCTACTTAGCAAATAAGTTTACACGGTCGCTGAATAAAAAGCAACCGCTAATATTGTTACATAATACATACTTATACTAAGTAGTAGTGTTTACTGTTTGAGCTGCGGACACTTTCTTGAGATGAGTGCCACAGCAGGCAACGAAAAACTGGGACTGGGCCCCGCAGGCCTCGCAGGCGCTGTCGTTCTCATCACACTCCTGGATTGGGGTGCCGTAGCGCTTGCCTCGCTTGGTGACCTTCAAAGTCAGCCCGCAAACCTCGCAGGCATAGACATCACCTTCCTTAATTTCGTGACTAGTGGACATGGGCAGGACTCCCTTTGGTTCCCCGCCATTTTAAGCCCAGGATTGCGTTGGTGTCGAGAATTGAAAGCGGTGTCAGGCACCGGTGCCTGGCACCAGTGCCTGGCACCGTGAAACATGGATCTTCCGCCCCCTTCCTGGTAGAATGCCCCTCTGAAGGACACCAAATTCGCAACAGATCCCTAGGAGCTGGTCCCAATGAACACTGCAAATGCAGCAACTTCTGAAAAAAACACCCTGAGTTTGAGCACCCTTCCCGGAGACGATGTGCGCCAGATCATGTGGCGTTTTGCCGAACGTTTTGAGCTGCAGATGGCAGTTCAATCGGCTCGTTCTGTGGCCCGCGGGGTGGTGGCCCGGCTTGTGGCTGAGGGGGCGCGCAACACCCATGATTGGACCGAGGAGAAGGCCCAAGTGCTCCGGGCCTTTGATGAGTCCGGCTTGACCAATGTATTTATGGAGCCTGAAGACGGCGGCTTTATCACCGGCCCCAAGAATCTGGCCCTGGCTCTGGTTGCTTTTGAACTCGCCTGGGTTGATGCCGGAGCGGCCACCACCAGCATGGCGGGCAATCTGGCCCTGGCTCCTCTTCACGAGCGCGGCACCCCGGAGCAAGTGCGCACCTATATGCAGCGTTGTGCGGCTCCGCAACCGGGGGAGGACCGCAAGCCTTGGCATGGCGCCTTTGTTCTCACCGAGCCCCTTCCTTATGTGGGTGTGGATACAGGCGTGCTTTCGGGTAAGATGCGCGTGGCCAGTTGGAAAGAAGGGAAGGAGCCCATTCTCCAGGTGGAGAAGCGCGGCCGCTTCATAACCAACATCGGTTTTGCCAATTTTGTGACTGTGGCTGTGGATTCGGATGATGAGCGTATCAAGGGTAGTTGCATGGTCATTTTGGAGGACACGGACGAGGGTAACTTTGACGCGGGATCCATGACCCTGAAGCTCGTGCACCAACTCTCTTCCACCGGGGATCCTATCTTTAATTTGAAGGTTCCGGCCAGCCGCATTATCGGCGGTTACACAATCAAAGATGGGGTGATCTTCCCCAACTATTCCCACTCGGAAATCATTGAATCCGTGTTCCGGCGCACGCGCGTGACGGCCGCCATCATGAGCAGCGCCAAGTTACTTTCCGCGATCGAGCCTATCATCCGCTACCAGCGCGGCCGGTTCCGCGGCGGCGCAGGCAGCACTCCGGGCACCCCGCGTTATGATTTGGGCATCCAGCAAAAGGAAGATGCTTTGCACCGCCTGGCCGATATCTGGGCCACGGGGGAAGCAAGCGCGTCTTTGGGTTTTGCGGCCGCTCGTTTTTTTGACGAGTTTGATTCGCTCGAGAAGGAAAAGGAAAAGATTTTTGAGGAGCAGGGTCTCAAAGGCCGCGCGCAGCTCAAAACTCTGCGCGCCGCTCAGGAAGAAGCCCTGGAATTCATGGAATTGGACGTCCAGCCCGGGAAAAAGCGGGATGCAAAGCGCCACGAGGAACTTAAGGCCAAGCCCCTGGTGCAGTTTGTTATCGGGGATTCAATGGCCAATGTCCTCTGCCCTGCAGCCAAGCTCTGGAACACAGGTTTTGGCACGACGATGATGCGCGAGGCCGTGAGCCTGATGGGCGGTTACGGAATCACTGAAGACTGCCCGGGCTTTATCGGACAGAAATGGATGGATGCCCAACTCGAAGCCACGTACGAAGGTCCTGAGGCTGTGCAGCGCCGCCAGCTCAGCGTGACCATGACCAATGAGGTCTTTCTCGCGCAGCTGCGCCAGTGGATTAAAGACATGCGCGTAGTTGCGGGACAGCGGCCGGGCACAGGGGCATGCACCTTGGCCAAGGCCATGGAGCTTTGGGACTGGACCCTGCAGCATTTGATGAAAGCCAAGGACGCGGACGGAAAAGCTCTGTATCACGGCCAACGCCATGGGGTGACCTTTCCCATGGCCGATGCCTTGTGTTGGTTGCTTTCCACGCGTTGCCAGATTTTGGATTTGATCGAGCTCGAAGAAAAAGGTCCGGATAATCCGGTGCTGGCTGAGAACCTGGCCGGCACGGTGCAATTCTTCACCGACCTTTGCCATGTGCAGGCCGCGCGCGCTGCGGGTGAAGTGGGGCGCATCTGCGCGGAACTTGTGTTTGGTTATAACAGTCATCCCAGCTGGGAGTCCGAACCCAAGGTCGGCTGCAATGTCAAAGCCGGTCCTTGCGTGTGCATGGACGAAATGCGGCCCTTTGTGGAATTGCGTTCCAAGCTGGATGGATGTTTGACAGGTTCGCGTTTGGCTAAGGACCGTGCGGCTGCGGCTCTGAGTCAGGTGATGATTCCCGAAGCGCTGGATTACCCAGCCTAATCGATGGCCCGATTACTGTGCGGGCCGTTCTGCTGTACCACCGAAAATACTCATGACAAAGACCCCTGATATCGAGCGCCAGCAAATGGAAGTCGATATTGTCTGTGTTGGATTTGGTCCAGCCACAGGCGGCTTTCTGACCACGCTCTCAAAATACCTTTCCGGCGCGGACGGCGAGGCACCGGCTGAGAGCCGGGTTATGCCAGGCATGCCGCCGCAGGTCCTGTGTTATGAGCGCGCGGATGATATCAGTTTTGGTGTGTCCGGCCTGGTGACGCGCGGCCGCTCCATCAAAGAGAGTTTTCCCGATTTAGACTTGTCTCAAATTCCTATGGCCCATCCGGTGGAAGAGGAGCAAGTCTTATATCTGTTGGATCCCCACGGAGCGAGCCGGCGTTCTCCCATGCTGCGAAATGCAGATCGTATCATTCGCGCTCTCAAGGCAGTTCTCCCTTATGAAGAGGAAGCTTTTAGACTGCCGGTGATCCCTCCTTTCCTGCAAAAGCACGGGGGCATGGTGCTTTCCTTGGGTCAATTCAATCAATGGGTGGGTTCGCAACTGATGGGCTCGGGCACAGTGCAAATCTGGCCGGGAATGCCCGTGCGCCAAGCCTTGGTGGAGGACGGTAAGGTTGTGGGTGTGCGCTTGGTGGACCAAGGCACGGACAAACAGGGTAATCCGGACACGGGTTTTATGCCGGGCATGGATCTGCGCGCCAAGCTCACGGTTGTGGGCGACGGGCCCGTGGGGCCGGTGAGCCGCCGGCTGGATGAGGAATTCGGAATGCCTGAAGGCCACCATCAGCGCGATTGGGCTATCGGAATGAAGATGGTCGTGGAATTGCCCGAGGGGTGCGATTTGAAGCCAGGCACCGTGCTGCACACCTTCGGGTATCCGGAGCCCGAGATCTTCGGTTTCCTCTATGTGTACACCGAGGGTTTGGCTTCGCTGGGAATTTTTGTGCCTTCCTGGATGGACTCACCCGTGCGCACCGGATATCGCTACCTGCAATACTGGATGCAGCACCCGTATTTGTGGCGTTACCTCAAGGGCGGGACTGTGCGTTCTTGGGGCGCGAAGTCCCTGCAGGAGGCGGGCAAGCGCGGGGAGCCGTATTTGGTGGGCGATGGCTACGCGCGCATCGGCGAAAACTCTGGCAGCACCAATGTGCTGACCGGTTCGGGCGTGGACGAGGCCTGGGCCACGGGCGTGCAATTGGCCGAAGGCGTGGCGCAGCTGTACAAGGAAGGCAAGGAGTTTAGCAAAGAGAATTTAGAGGCGGCCTATGTGCAACGCCGCCGGGAAAGCTGGGTTGAAAAAGAGGGGCGCGTGGCCGAGAAAGCACGCGACGGATTTCAGCGCAGTTTTGTTTTGGGAATGATCGGTATGGGTCTTACGGGTCTGAGCGGCGGGAAGCTGAACCTCAGCGGCCCGGTGAAGAAGCCGCACGAGCGAATCCCCAGCTTGGAAGAGTACTATAAAGGGAAGCTCACCCCTGAAGAAATTGAAGTTGCGCGCAATGAATCCGCAGCCACAGGTGTGGGACTCAATAACTTGCTTTTGGAGCGTTGTGGTTGGCCCAAGATCGAATACGACGGCAAGCTTTTGATCTCGCAACAGGATGCCTTGCTTTTGGGCGGTAAGGTTCAGGCACCTGCGGGTTATGCGGATCACGTGGTTTTTGTCCGGCCTGAGCTTTGCGAACAGTGCCAGGCAAAGGTTTGTATAGAGGCGTGTTCCGGCCAGGCGATCACTCCAGGCGAGAACGGCGGGGTCCCCCAGTTTGATCGGGAGAAGTGCGTGCATTGTGGTGTGTGTTTGTGGAATTGTTCTCAAGCGCGTGAAGAAGGTTCCGAGCGAGGCAATGTGGAATTCGTTGCGGGCGCCGGGGGTCTTCATTCAGCGGAGAATTGACGCGGAGCGTCACCGCGAGCCGACTGTTAGGGAGGCGTGGCGGTCTTTTAAGGAGGAGACATGAGTTCTGGATTTCATATCGTCGTGTGCGGATCCTTGGTGCCCGATCCTTTGCAGACTTTGGAGCCGGTGCAGGGGCCGGCGGGTCCTGCTCTGAAGAACGAAATGGTTTTGCCTGCGGTCTTGGATCCGTGGGCAGGTCATTCACTCTACGAGGCTGCAAATCTGGCCAAGAATACCGAGGGTTCCAAGGTATGGTTGGTGAGCCTGGGTCCTAAAGCCAAGCTGCAGCAGCTCATGATGACCATTGCACAGAAGGTCGGTTTTGAGCTCGTGGTCCTGGATGGCCCGGCGGGCGGCTTCACCGATTCTGCTGAAGTTGCGGGGGCTCTAGCCGGCGCGATCGAGAAGATCGACGGTCTGGACAAATCCAAACTGCTTTTGTTCGGCGGTTGTTCGTCGGCCTCGCGTGATGCCGGAGCGACCATGCAGATGATCGGCGAGCACCTGGGCATTACAGACCAGTTTCTCGGTGTGGACGAATTGACGGTGCAGGCGGACGGTTCGCTCAAGATTTTGGAACGCATCGAGGGCGGGCAGTACCAGATCTCCTCCTGTAAAGGTGCCCCTGCCGTATTGGCTTGGGCGACCGGGAGTTTGCCGGAGCCGCCCAATAACCCGCAGGTGGGCATGGCCAATATGCGCACCATTATGCCGGCCTTGCAGAAGGCACAGCCGGCGAAGGTGGGAGCTGAAGGTGTGAGCTTTGAGAAGGTGGAAGTGCCGGTGCAGCAGCGCCAGACCAAGATCGTTAGGGATATTCCAGTTGAAGAAATTGCAGAGGAGATTGTCGCGTGGCTCAAAGGTTAGAATTCACAGACTTGTCGTTGCGAGCTTAGCAAAGCAATCTGACGCGAAGCGTCATCACGAGCCGGCTGTTAGGGAGGCGTGGTGATCTTCGTTCCAACCATAAGGTGAATCGTGGAAAAAATTCTATTTTTATCACATACACAGAACGATGGAAGCCTGCCCAAGGTTGCGCTGGAGGCACTGACTGCTGCCGTGGATCTGGCTAAGAGTCTGGGCGCTGCTCTGGATGTTGGATTGATTGGGGAGAATGTTCAGTCTGCCGCAAATTCCATTGGGAATTGTGGCGCTGGGAAAATCATGGCTGTGAGCGGTAAGGAGTTCGGTGTATCGCGCTATTCCACAGACGCTGCTGCGGCTGAGGCCTTGGCCGTACAATCCGCGGCCACGATCATTGTGGCCGGTGCTACCACTCGTTTCAGTCGTTCTCTTCCCGGTGTGGCGGCGCGCTTGAAAGGGCGCATCGACACTCATGTGAGTCGGTTGGAGCTTAAGGAAGAGTCTCCGCAAATTCAGCGTTGGTACTACCGGCAGCGCATGGTGGCCACGCTTACCCGTTCGCAGCGCCCGTGGATTTTGTTGTTGGATTCCGGAGTAAATGCCCCGTGGCAGGGAAACGGAAAGGCCACCCTTGAGGTAGTGAGTGTCTCCGTTCCAAACTTGCGCACTGAAGTTCAGGGGGTTCAGGCGCCTTCCGCAGATGCGCAAACAATCCGTCCGGATGCCGATGTCTTGCTTGTAGCCGGTGCGGGCTGGACCAAGAAGCAGTCCGACGGACAGATACACATCAAAGAGGCGGAGAATATCCTTCGCGATTTCTTAACGGTCCAGAAGGCCTCCTTGGGTAGCAGCAAGTCTTTGGTGGATCAGGCGGGAGAAGGACAGGAAGTGATCTCCTTTATGAGTCACCTGAACCAGGTGGGGCAAACGGGTTCCACGCCGCGTCATCCCAAGGGTTTGGCCACCTGTTGCCACGGGGAAGAGCCGCATGTGGTGGGTTGGCGGTTCATCAATGATCGCCGTGCGATTAACTTGGACCCCAATTGCGGATGGGCCCACGGCAAGGCTGATGTGTTGTATGTGGCTGATGCCTTTGCGGTCATGACCAAGGTCAATGAACTCCTGACCAAAAACACTCCGGTCGCCGCCTAATCTTTGGTGTCAGGCACCGGTGCCTGGCACCAGTGCCTGGCACCTAAATATGATCTTATGATGGTAGTCATGTTTTGACGGAATCGGTAAGATTGCCCGGGAATTCTGCCCGCCTGCTCCAGAATCTCACGAAATTACTCCATCTCCTCAAAAATAAGGTAAACTATATGACGTGGCGCATAGAAGTCTAGCTCAAGAAATCGTCAAATAGGTCCTACATATCTGGTTCCGAATTTCCGAAATAGGTAAGATTTGGTCTTATTTCCATAGTCCGGTTCTCTAAGCACGCAGTACAGCACCGCTTTAGGGCTGCGGCAATACCGAGGAGGGCTCATGACGACCCCCAAGAGCATGAAATACGAGTCCGAGAGAGACCACGATTTTTCCGAGTGGATCACGGGCGTCGTGGGCAGCGAGCGTATTCGAAACTGCATCCAGTGCGGTATCTGTAGCTCTACTTGCCCTGTTTCTCATTACATGGATTACACTCCAAGGCGCCTTATCAACATGGCGCGCCAGGGTTTCAAGGACGAGGTCCTGCGCAGCAAAACGATCTGGCTTTGCACCAGCTGCTACTCCTGCACCACGGAATGTCCAAAACTCATCAAGGTCACGGACGTGATGTACGCCTTGAAGCGCAAAGCCATTCAGGAGCGGGTTTACCCCAGACGCTTCGCTATCCCCATCCTGGGCAAGGAATTCTACAAAATGGTCCGCGCCAAAGGCCGCATCACCGAGAGCCGGCTGATGATGATCTTCATGCTGAAGACCAACCTGTTGCGCATTTTCACAATGAGCAAAATGGGCCTGCGGCTGATTCGCACCGGGCGCATGGATTACAAACCCGAGTCTGTGAAGCGCATTAAGGAGCTGCAGGCAGTTATGGACGCCAGCTCGGATAGAAAGGGGGTATCGACCTCATGAAATATTCTTACTATCCCGGTTGCTCCTTGAAAGGGACCGGCAAAGCCTATGAGGAATCGGTCCTCGCGATTTTCGAGACAATGGGTGTTGAGGCCAATGAAATTGATGATTGGAACTGTTGCGGCGCCACAGCTTATATGGGTGTGGATGAGAGCATGGCTTTCGGCTTGGCCGGCCGTAACTTGGCTTTGGCTGAAAGGGAAGGGGCTACGGATGTCGTGGTTCCTTGCAATGCCTGCTATCTTTCCCTGAACAAGGCCAATAAGTATATCGAGGAGTATCCCCAGGTCAAAGAAAAAACAGACAAGGCTCTGGCTGCCGGGGGTCTCAAGTACGGAGGCTCTCTCAAGGTTCGCCACCCGCTGGATGTCTTTGTCAACGATATCGGGCTTTCAAGGATAAAGGATGCGGTCAAGACTCCTCTCAAGGATTTAAAGGTAGCCCCATACTACGGCTGCCAGATTGTCCGGCCCTATGCGGCTTTTGATTCCCAGCGCAACCCCACCAGCATGGACCAACTGCTCGATGTGCTGGGCGCGGATGTGGTGGATTATCCCTTGAAAACGCGTTGCTGCAGCGGCAGCCAGACCGGGTCTTTGCCCGAGGTCGGGCTGCGCCTGGTCTACATCCTGTTAAAGGAAGCCAAGCGGCGCGGTGCGGACGTGATTGTTACGATCTGTCCCTTGTGCCAGTTCAATCTTGAAAGCTATCAGGACGAAGTGTCCAAGCGTTATAAAGAAGACCTCGCCATTCCCATCCTGTATTTCACACAGGTTATGGGTTTGGCGCTTGGTCTATCGGCCCAAAAGGTGGGCCTTACGCGCAACCTTGTCCATGTATTTCCAACTTTGGATAAGAGGGAGGTGGGCCATGTCTAATCGTTTAACGGAACCGCCCACAGGAGCAGATGAACCTCGTATCGGCGTCTTCGTTTGTCATTGTGGTACCAATATCGCCTCTAAGGTGGATGTTCATGATGTCTGTGAGTACGCGGGCACCCTTCCGGGCGTGGCATTTTCCACTGAATACAAATACATGTGTTCGGATCCGGGGCAAGAATTTATTGCCGCAGCCATCAAGGAGCACAAGCTCAACCGCATTGTGGTTTCGGCCTGCTCTCCTCTCTTGCATGAGGATACTTTCCGCAACGCAGTCGCCAAGGGCGGGCTGAACCCCTACTACTTTCACATGGTCAATATCCGCGAGCATGGGGCATGGGTTCACGAGGACAAGGCAAGCGCGACCGCGAAGAGCAAGGACTTGGTGCGCGCGGCTGTATACCGCATTGTTTTTCACGAAGCTTTGGAGCGCAAGCGTGTGTCTGTGGATCCCAAGGTGCTGGTTGTGGGCGGCGGAATTGCCGGGATCCACGCGGCGCTCACCTTGGCTGAGGCGGGCAAGAAGGTCTATCTCGTGGAGCGAGAGCCCACCATCGGCGGCCACATGGCCCAGTTTGACAAGACCTTTCCCACCCTGGATTGTTCGGCCTGTATCCTTACGCCCAAGATGTCCAAGGTGAAGTCGCATCCGAATATCACGCTCTGGACATACTCCGAGGTCGCAGAAGTCGACGGCTTTGTCGGCAACTTTAAGGTCAAGGTCAAACGCAAGCCTCGCTATATTGTGGAAGATGCGTGTGTGGGCTGTATGGACTGTATCGACGTTTGCGTCTTCAAAGAGGCCAAGTTCGAGGACGAGTTCAATCTGGGTTTGAGCAAGCGCAAGCCCGTGTACATTCCTTTTCCGCAGGCCACCCCTCAGATTGTCACCATTGATCCGGACACCTGTATCGAGGTCAAGACCGGGAAATGCAAGAAGACTTGTGTGGAGATCTGCGGCGACCGCAATGCGATTGATTTCAGCCAAAAAGAAAAGATCGAAGAGATCGAGGTCGGCAATATCATCCTGGCCACAGGCTTTAAAACATATGATCCGGCGCGTTCTCCGGAGTACGGATACGGCCGTCTCGAAAATGTTTACACAGGGCTTGAAATCGAGCGATTGATCAATTCTTCGGGCCCGACCGGCGGCCATGTGGTGTGCCGGGACGGAAATAAACCGAAAACGGTGGGCATCATCCACTGTGTGGGTTCTCGAGACGAGAAATCCAATAAGTGGTGTTCGCGAGTCTGCTGCATGTATTCCCTCAAACTGGCGCATCTAATCAAGGAACATACCGGTGCGGAGGTGTATAACTTCTACATTGATATACGGACACCGGGCAAGGGATATGAAGAGTTTTACGACCGTTTGCAGGGTGAAGGCGTTCACTTTATTCGCGGGCGTGTCTCCGAAATCGCGGACTGGATCGTGTCTCCTGAAGAGGAAGGCAAGCTGATTATCCGCGTGGAGGACACACTCAGCGGATTTGTGCGCCGTATCCCTGTGGATATGGCTGTGCTGGCCGTGGGTCTGGAGCCTCGACCGGATGCTCAAGAGGTGCGCAAGATGTTCAACATTTCTTGCGCAACCGAGGGATGGTTTTTGGAGAGGCACCCCAAGCTTGCGCCGGTGGACACCTTTACGGACGGCATCTTCATTGCCGGCGGGTGCCAGGGCCCCAAGGATATTCCCGACACCGTGGCGCAAGCGGGTTCAGCCGCAGCCCAGGTCATGGCGCTCATTGATAAGGGGTATGTGGAATTGGAACCCAACACCGCCTATATCGATGAGAAGGAGTGCTCGGGCTGCAAGTCCTGTATTCCGCTCTGTCCGTACACGGCGATAAGTTTTGATGCGGGTAGCCTCAAGGCCGTGATCAATGAGGCACTGTGTAAGGGCTGCGGAACTTGTGTGGCCTCTTGTCCTTCGGGTTCGATTTCACAGAACCTGTTTGAGGATGCGGAGATCTACAGCGAAATCGAGGGGGTATTGGCCGATGTCTGATCAATGGGAACCGAAGATTGTCGCTTTCTTCTGCAACTGGTGTACGTATACGGCCGCCGACCTTGCAGGGGTTTCGCGTATGAAATATGCCGCCAACGTCCGGATCATCCGCGTTATGTGCTCCGGGCGTATTGATCCTCAGTTTGTCATGGAGGCCTTTGCCAAGGGCGCGGACGGAGTGCTCATCGGCGGCTGCCACCCGGGTGATTGCCATTATATTGAGGGCAACTACAAGGCCCTTCGCCGGGTACGCCTTTTGAACCGCTTGCTCAAGAGCATGGGTATTGAGCAAGAGCGCTTCAGGCTGGAATGGATCTCCGCTTCCGAAGGCGAGAAGGTACAACGGGTGGTCAACGAGATGGTCGATCAGATCAAGAAGCTCGGGCCCCTCGGCTTGCCTCAGCAGTTTAAAGAGTGGGATTCCGAAGTGTTGGAGGAAGAGGAGGAGGTGAAGGCCGATGTCAGCTAATCCGGAGAAACCCAAAGTTGCCTTCTATTGGTGCGCCTCCTGCGGCGGATGTGAAGAGTCTGTTGTGGATTTGGCCGAAGACATTTTGATGGTCCTGGACAAGGTGGATATCGTGTTCTGGCCTGTGGCCATGGACTTTAAGAAAGCCGATGTCGTGGCCATGCCGGACAAATCGATCCTGGCGACTCTGGTCAACGGCGCCATCCGCACCTCGGAGCAGGAAGAGATGGTCCAACTGCTGCGCCGCAAGAGCCAGGTGCTGATTGCGTACGGGGCTTGCTCTCATCTGGGCGGGATTCCGGCGCTGACCAATGAGTTTTCCAGGGAAGAAGTCCTTCAGTATGTGTATCACGATGCCCCGAGTGTTGTGAACAAGGAGGGCACCCGGCCTCAGCCTGTAACCGAGGACGAGGGCCGCAACCCCACGCTGCCGGAGTTCCGCAATGTGGTGCGCTCCCTGGACCAAGTGGTGGACGTGGATTATTATCTGCCCGGCTGCGCTCCTACGCCCAAGCTTCTGAAGGAGGCCTTGCTCGTGCTCTTGTCCGGGGAACTTCCGCCCAAGGGCACGGTCCTTGCGCCGGACATCGCGCTTTGCGATGAATGCCCGCGCAAGGACTCCAAGCCCACGGATGTGAGCTTTACCGAATTCAAGCGTCCGCATTTGCATAGGATCGATCCTGAGCTGTGTTTGTTGGCCCAGGGCTTTATCTGTATGGGGCCGGCGACACGCGGCGGATGCGAGGCCTTATGTATTAACGGGAACATGCCTTGCACCGGTTGCTTTGGTCCGACTTCCAGGGTCAAGGACCAGGGTGCGAAGATGCTTTCTTCCGTTTCCTCCAATATGGCGGCTAAGGAAGAAAACGAAATTGATAGGGTGCTGGACGGTATTCCGGATCCAGTCGGCACATTCTACCGGTACGGACTGAGCAAGTGTCTGCTCCGCAGGAAGGTCACAGCCGGCGAATAACTCGCGGAGGAGAAACTGATGGACAAGAGTGTTCAATCCACCTGGGATCAAGCCCAGAAGAATGCCAACGCAGACTATATGGCTAAGAGAAGGATCGTCATCGATCCCATTACCCGTTTGGAAGGGCATGGAAAGATCGATATCTTCCTGAATAAAACCGGGGATGTGGACCGCGCCTATTTTCAGGTTCCGGAGCTGCGCGGTTTTGAGGTCTTTAGCTTGGGCCGTCCGGCAGAGGACATGCCGCAGATTACCAGCCGTATCTGCGGGGTGTGTCCGACCGCGCATCATATGGCCGCGACCAAGGCCTTGGATGATCTATATAAGGTAGAGCCGACCTCTGCGGCCAAGAAGGTCCGCGAGCTGGTTTACAACGCCTTTATGCTCGAGGACCACGCTTTGCACGTATATATTTTGGGCGGCCCGGATTTTATTGTGGGCCCGGATGCTCCGCCCGAATTACGCAATGTGGTGGGTGTGATCCAGAAGGTGGGCGTGGATGTGGGCAAGCAGGTGATCTCCATGCGGCGCCGGATCCGTGAGCTCATCGCCTATGTAGGCGGCAAGGTGATACATCCGGTGCTTGGTTTGCCCGGTGGCGTGGCCAAGGGCATAGCGAAAGAGGACTTGGCGGGGTTGCAGGAGTTGGCCAAGGATTGTGTGGAGTTTGCCAAGTTCACCTTGCAGATTTTTCACGATATTGTCCTCAAGAATGAAGAGTATGTGAAGCTCATTACCTCAGAGTATTACACGCACCGGACCTATTACATGGGTCTGATGGACGAGAACAACAAAGTCAATTTTTATGACGGCAAGATCCGCGTGGTGGATCCGGACGGCAAGCCCTTGAGTGAGTTCCGGGCCCAGGAGTATTTGGATCATGTGCAGGAACACGTGGAATCCTGGAGCTATGTGAAGTTTTGCTATTTGAAGGAAGTGGGCTGGAAGGGTTTTGTAGACGGCGCGGACAGCGGGATTTATGCCGTGGCTCCCTTAGCCCGTCTGAATGCCTCGGAGGGTATGGCCACACCTCTGGCCCAGAAGGCCTACGAGGAATTCTTCGAAGTGCTGGGCGGCAAGCCTGTGCACCACACTCTGGCAAACCACTGGGCGCGTGTGGTCGAGATGCTTTATGCGGCCGAGCGTATGCAGGAACTTCTCAACGATCCCGAGATCACCAGTAAGGACCTTCGGAACATTCCTACGGAAAAGCCTTCGGTGGGGATGGGGGTTGTGGAAGCCCCGCGCGGAACGCTTTTCCATCATTTTGAGACCGACGATAACGGCATTCTGACCAAGGTGAACCTAATCGTTGCCACCCAGAACAACGCGGCGCGCATGGCCCTGAGCGTGGAGGCCGCAGCCAAGGGCCTTATCAAGAAGGGCGAGGTCAACGAGGGTCTGCTCAATAAAGTGGAAATGGCTTTCCGTGCCTATGACCCGTGTCACGCGTGCGCAAGCCATTCGCTTCCCGGGAAAATGCCGCTGATTGCCTATATCCGCAACGCGGAGGGTGAAATCCTCCAAGAGCTCCGCCGCTGATGTCTGAAGCGCGTATTCTGGTGCTTGCCCTGGGGAATGATATCCGGGGTGACGACGCTGTGGGTCTTTTGGCTGCACGCCGGCTTGCGAAACAATTGCCTGCCTCTGAAGTGGATGTCGTGGAGTCGGATGGTTCAGGCTTTGACATGATCGAGGTGCTCGAGGGCCGCGATTATGCGCTCTTATTGGACTGTGTGGTTACGGGCGACAACGAGCCGGGGACAATTCTCGAGTACCGGCGCGAGCACTTTGCCCAGGTTGTAGCGGGGTCGCCGCATTATGCGGGTTTGCCCGAAGTTTTTAGGCTGGCAGAGCAGCTTTCCATTCCATTTCCCGGAGAGGTCCTCGTGTTGGGTATGGAAGTGGCGGATCCGTTTCGGTTTGAAGAATCTTTGACCGAGGCAGTGGCCGCGGCTTTACCGGGCTATGTGGACCGCGCCGCGGAGATTGTTAAGGACTGGGCGTTATTGCGAACACAGTGAGGCAATCCTTAGAGGAAACATCATGCACGAATACTCATTAATGGAACAGGTTATCGCTGAGATCACCAGCCAACTCCCGGGCAAGAACATCAAGCCGGAAGATAAAATCGAACAGGTCATTTTGAGGGTTGGGGCCTTGGATGTGCATTCGGATGGTTCCACGGAACAGGCCTTTAAAATGCTCACCAAGGACACTCCCTTGGAGGGCGCTGAGCTCGAACTAATTTTGGTCGCCCCCACTCTGACTTGCGAGGAGTGCGGGTATAAAGGCGAGGTACCGGACGGCGGCGCCGACGGGCACGATCCCATTCCTTGTGCCGAATGCCCTTCTTGCGGGATGCTTTGCGAAGTCGAGGGCGGCAGGGGGGTGGATTCAATCGAGCTTATCCAACGCCAATCCTGATGTGATAGAGTGAGGCTCAGTAATGAGGCTCCTAATTCGCTACCCTCTGCTCCTGATTGTGGCCGCTTGTTTTTGCTATGCCAATAGCTTTTCCGGCCCCTTTATCTTCGATGATTTCACGTCCATTGTTCAGAATCCACACATCCGATCACTTTGGCCTTTGTGGGGTCCTTTTTTGCCCCCGCCTCAGGCAGCAGAGGCTTGGCGTCCGCTCACGGGTTTCACCTTTGCGCTGAACTACGCAATCAGTGCCCGGGAGGTTTGGAGCTATCACCTCTTCAATCTTCTGATTCACATCTCCTGCGGTCTTCTTCTTTTCGGCTTAATGAGGCGCACATTTCGCGCGCAAAAACTCCGCGGTGCTTTTGAGGGACGTGTCGAACTCCTGAGTTTTGGATGCGCGCTCTTGTGGCTGGTTCACCCGCTTCAAACCCAGGCCGTTAATTACATTGTGCAACGGGGCGAGTCCCTGGCCGGTTTATTCTATCTACTGATTATGTATGGACTTATGCGTGGGGCTCAAAGTGAGCGCAGGGCCAGGGCCTGGCATGGATTGGCCTTAGCTGCCGTGTTCCTGGGGGGGCTTTCGAAGCCTGTCGTGCTCTCTGCTCCGCTCTTGGCTCTGCTGTACGATCGCGTCTTTCTCAGCTTTAGCTGGCGGGAGGTCTGGGAGCACAGGCGGCGTTTTTACGGTATGTTTCTCATTCTGTGGACCGTGCCGCTTCTCCTGTTGGCCTTGAGTCCGGCAGTGGACAAGCCTTCCATGGGCTTTGATGTGCCAGGCATCAGTGCATCGCTCTATGCGCTCACCCAAACAGAGGTTTTGTCTCATTACGGGCAGCTGGTGGTGTGGCCCCGGCCTTTGGTTTTCGATTATGCGTGGCCTTTGGCCCAATCCCTCAGCGGGCATTGGCCCTATGTGCTCTCCTTTGCGGGCTTCTTGCTGGTTGTTGTATGGGCCCTGTTCACGAGCCCTGCCTTGGGATTCCTGGGTGCGGGCTTTCTGCTCTTGCTTTCAGTGAGCTCCAGTTTTATTCCCATCGCCGACTTAGCAGCGGAACACCGCATGTATTTGGCCTTGGCCCCCGCGCTTGCGGGATGCGTGCTTTTCCTGGATCTCTTGATTGGGGAATTGGTGCGATCGCATTCTTTGAGAAAGAAGCTCTTGCTTTTGGGAATCAGTGTGTGGGCTTTGGGCCTGGCGTCCATGACCTTGGAGCGTAACTCGGATTACCGCAGCGACTTGTCTATTTGGTCGGATACCGTGGCCAAGAGACCGGAAAACGCGCGTGCTCATAACAACCTGGGTGAGGCGCTGATGAAACGCGGACAGGTGAAGGCCGCTGTCCAACAGTACATCGAGGCGATTACGTTACGGCCCACCTACGCGCTCGCTCATAACAACTTGGGACATGCCTTGTTGAAATTGGGGCGTCCGGGTGATTCGTTGGCTCAGATTGACTTGGCTGTGGACTTGGATCCTCTGTTGGCCGAGGCTCACAACAATCGCGGAACCGCGCTCTACTTTCTGAGCCGGCTTTCCGAGGCTGAAACAGCGTATCGCACGGCTCTCGGACTGAATCCGGCTTTGGCTGAAGCGCACAATAACCTGGGGCTGACTTTGATGCGGATGGACCGGCCCGCAGCGGCGGTTGCGGCCTACCGGGAGGCGTTGCGTTACCGGCCCGGCTATGCCGAGGCACAACACAATCTAGGAGCGGCCTTTGCAAACATGGGCCAACTGCAGGAGGCGATCGAGGCCTATCAAGAGGCCATACGTCTGGACCCGGACTATGCCAGGGCCTACAACAATTTGGGCAATGTTTTCTTTCATCAGGGGAGATACGAGGAGGCTGCCCTCTGTTATGAGGAGGTTCTGCGTTTGGATCCGAATCATGCCAAGGCCCATTACAATCTCGGCCTAATTTTCCTCAAACTGGACAAACCCGCTCAGGCCAAGGCGGCCTTTGAGCGGGCTCTCCAAATCGACCCGGACTATGTTAAGGCGAAGAACTTCCTTGCGCCTCCCAGTTCACCCTAAAGACCAGGATTTCTGTTTCGGCGAGAGCGTTGGCGGTATGGATGAGCTTCTGGAAACTCTTCAACGAATTTTCCTCTTGGTAGTACAGCCGGAAGAGCAGGGACCGGATAAGGCGGGGATCTGCAATCACTGCTTTGCGTTGGGCTCCCTCACCTGAGAACAGGGTGGATAGCTTGCCGGCTTTTGTCCTTTTCAAGAGGGTATCCTCCTGGACCTTGGATACGGTGATCGGGGGGCTGAACTGGTATGCAGGGCCCGAAATCTCCGAGACTGTCTTCAAGTAGCCGGCCCTATTGGACAGGAGAGAAGGCGTGTCCGAGGGCTGCGGCCAGAGCTCAAAGGCTTTGTGAAAATCCCAGCGCGCCATCAGGGCCATAGACTGATTTTTTTCCACCATGCTGTTGAAGAGCAGTACATAAGTGGGCGGCAACGGCCCTTTGCCGTGCGTGAGGTCCAAGAATTTCTGCCGGTCGGTTTGGTTAAATTGTTTAGCCAGCCGCCGTGCTGCCTGCGGTCTCTCGAGAGGCAGCACTTTATTGAGCAAATCAATGGCTTCGGGAATTTCGATGCCATGCCCGGTCAGGAATTCGATGGTTTGAGGTCCGCCGTTGGCGAGCATGCGCAGTATTCCGCATGCCTCGGCTTCCGTTTGGGCCATGAAAACGCGGGCCAGCCAGTAATAGGCCGGGATGTACAGGGTTTGACCGTCCGCGAACACGCGGCGTTCCGCGAGGGAGCGAACAAAGTGACCCGGAGGCCACCAGGTCACAATAATGGAATCTTCCGGGGTCTTTTCCCGGATCTCTCTCAATACCTTGTACCAAAGGTCGTTCATGACGGGCTTGGTGTGCATGGCCGCGGTATGGGCTGCCGCAAGCTGTCCGGGCACGAGCAGCAGGAGGACCAGCAGCATGCTCAGCGGGACGGCGAGTCGTTGGATCCATTTGGAATGCAGGAGGGATAAGAAGGTGGCGCTCAGTCCGGTCAGGTGCTCTGCGCCCACGGCCACCCAAATGCTTAAGGGGATCAGGAGGAGGAGCGCAAAACGTTCGATTTTAAGCGAGAGCAGGATCAGCCCCCATCCCATGAGGGTAAACAAAATCCATTCTGCAAGCCGTCGCCGGCCTTGAGCGCTCCAAGCGGCTCTTCCCCAAAGCATCCATCCCGCGATGCCGATTAGGGCCACACCCCAATGCCCTACATGGCGGACGAGCTCCGGCAGTGTTAAAGGGGTCATTTCCCCGATAATGAGGAAGACACTGGGCCAGAGATGCGATTGAGTTTCTCCGGAGTCTCCGAGAAAGCCCAGGTTCTGTCCCACGGACCGGATCCAACCCAAGGGGCTCAGGAACGCGATCGAAAAGAGCAGCGCGCTTCCCAGATAGAAGACCAAAAACCGGCCGCACTCGGGCATTCCCGAATCGGGCCGGAATCTTTGCAGCAATAGGGGCAGCAGCCCGGCCAGGAGGATAAAGCAAGGCAAGAAGAGCCAGCCTTCCCAGAAAAGTGCATACAGGGCGGTGAACAGTCCCGCCAAAACCGAGCTCAAGCGCAGATGGATGCGGCGGTTGCTCCCCAGCAAGAAGAGAGTCAGGACCAGGATGGGAAAGATCAGATTGTAAAAATCCGTGTCATACCAGCCATAGGCCCCGCGATAAATTGAAATCGGAGAAAGCACCAGGGTGAGGCAGCCCAGGAATGCGGGGAAGATTCCTGTCCGGACCGCAGAACACAACACAAAGAAGACAATGCACAGGATGAAGCAAAGAAAAAGCGGGAAAGAACAGAGTCTCTGCATGAGTTCTAAGGGGCCCTGGCCGCCTCCGAGGAGTTTGTGCCATAAGGCACCGAGATAAGGATGCAGGTTGATGGGTTGCCAGGCCCCGTGGGGCGCCAGTTGAAGAGGGCTGAAGAACCGGCCGTCTTGGATCTTGTCTGAGATGTGCCCGGTCTGCAGCAGATTCCGGGTCAGGCCCAGATAGTGGTATGAGTCAGCGCCCATGAGGTAGTTGCGGGAGTAACCGGTATCACCTCCGCGGATCATCTTCACGGCGGTTTTTTGGACCAGATCTTCGTAGCGTCTTCGATCCTGTTGAATGAGTTCCCGGGCGCGTTCTTCGACAACCTGCGCGCGCTGGGTTTCTGGAAGGCTTTCGAGTTCTGCTTGGGCGGCATTCCGGATCTGGGACTTGAGTGCCGAGAGAACTTCGATGTGGGCATTTTGCGCCACTTGCGCAGGAACGGACGCGTTGAGTGCGCGAGGCATGTAGGTCCTGAACCAAAAGGCCAACCCAAAGGCCGTAGCCAGTGCCAGGGTGGTGCAGAGAAGTTTTCTGAGATTTTCTCTTTTCATTACTGCAAATAGCCCAAAGATTTGAGCCGCTCCAAGTGCTCTTCGTTGTCCAGGTTGGTGCTGGTTGCGATTCGCGCCCCGCGCCGCTCATAGGAGTCCACATAAGCGGGCAGGTGAACCAACTGGAACTGGGGATCAATGGCCTCCAAAAGAGGCGGAGCAGGGAGTTCCCGGCTCAAGGGCAGATCCAGCAAATATGCAATGGTCGGAAAAATATTGAGGACATGGGCTTTTTCCAGAATAAATCCGGACTTGAAAGGTTTGCCGAACGCAAAGACCACTCCTGGCGGGGCGTTCAGGTGTCCCCGGCCGTTGTACTCCCAGCCGTGGTCGGAGACCATGAGAAGGCATTCGTTTTGTTTGAGATTCTGGAGCAGTTTGGCCAGATATTGGTCCATCCGCTCGTAACTCTTGGCCACCAAGGCTTCCCATCCCTTGGTGGCATCTTCGTTGGAGAGCTTCATGGGCCGCATGTAATTGATGTCCGGACCAAAGGCCATATGACTGAAGATGTGCGAGTTTGTGTCCACACTTTGCAGGTACATGGTTGCGAGGGCTAAGTCGGGATTGTCATAACGGCGGTAAAGCCGGAAGACCAACTCGTCCCGGAGCGTGAAGAACTTGGCTCCTTCGAGTTGGGAGATACTCCTGGCGAGTCCTTTGATATTTCGATTGCGCAAGAAGTGATGGACTTCTCCCAGGACCTCTGCCTGTAGTGCAGGCGGGTGGGAGAGGTGCGGCATGGTGGACAGGGGTTCCAGGTCGTGCAGTTCAAAGCCTCCCCACGGCAATGCGTAATTCGAAATAACCTTGCCTTTGACGGGTTCGGCCGGGTAGGAAAGCCACCAGTTAATGGCCAGGGAACTTTTACCGTATTCGCTCAGGATTTCCCAAAGCGCTTTGCATTGGCGTTCATTGGAGCTGGTGGCTCTTTGTTCGCGGATATTCTTCCAGTCGTTCAAGTAATCACCCAGAAAATCAAAGCGGCTCTTGAGCACACTCCAACTCGTATTTCGGTAATAGTCCGTGGTGTAGTCCGAGACCTTATGCACGGATTCCGGCATGCCCGTGGCCAATGAAGTCCACACAACCGGGGAATGCGGGGACACGGTGGCGAGGGTTCCGCTTACCCCGTATTTCTTGAGTTTCTCAAAAGTGGGGAGACGGCCCAGGCCGATCAACATATCAATCACTCCCATGTCCAGGCCGTCTATGCCGATAAACTTTACGGAGAGCCCCGGCATCTTTTGAGCCGGTTCTTTCTGTGGGTCTGAGGTCTTGGAAATGATGGCGGAACTCAGCGCAGGCAGGAGGGAGCGGGGTACTGCAAAGGCGGTGCCCACGAGAAGCGGGATAAAGAGCAGTGTGACCGAACTCAGTCTGCTTAGGGCGCTGAGACGTTCGGAAATGCGCGCGGGCCAGTACCAGATTAGGCCCCCGATCAGGAGGCATGCGCTTGCCAAAGCGGCGAAGAGCATCCATCGGGCCGGGATAACCGGACCCAGGGCGATGTGCCCGCAGAGGCAGAGGCTGACGGCAATGGCGAAAATGCGTTGGATGCGCCAGGATTGCCGGCCGCTTTCCACCCGGCGCAGGGCCACCAGGACCTGGATCAGAAGGCGGCTGAGCCAGCTCAAGAAAGAAAAGAAAATCAAATAGGCCAGCAAAAAAAGGCTGAAGAGCAGAAGGTCGGCGCGGGCGCCGTTTTGCGGGAAATCCTTCCAGAGCAGCAGGCACCACAACCCGGATGCCACGCACCCGAGCTTGAGGTCAAAGCTGGTGGGAAAGAAGTGGAACCGTTTCACTCTGAGCATTTTAGAACAAAGTGGCAATGAATCGTACAACTTCCTGCGGCGCGCATTTTGCGGGCAAAAAAACCTGTCAACGCTGCCTTGCCCTATAATATCGGGAATGGAAAGGATACAGGATGAAACTTTTACTAAGAGGCAGTCTTTTGTTGGGTCTTTGCGGCATTTTAATTTGCTCTGGCTCCGATGCGTGGGCAAGGGATGATTGGCAGTTTTGGCAGGACACGGTCCTTCCTGTCTGCCAGAAGGGCAAATTCAGCAGTGAGTTTCTGCAGATCGTCCGATTCCGGGACGATATCTCCAAACTCCACTACACCGAATTCAAGACGAAGAATCTCTGGAAGCTCCATCCGAACTGTTTTGTGTCAGCCAACTACTCCTATATACAGAACCGGGGCACCGGGGATGATTGGAGCTGGGAGCACCGCCCCAGTGTGGAGATTTACCCGCGCGTGAGCCTGGGGGATTGGGGTTTGGAAAACCGCAGCCGGCTGGAGATGCGGATTCGCGAGCAGGATCCGGAGGATATCAATTATCGTTATAGGGGCCGGTTTCAGGTGAGTCACCCTCTGAAGATCCGGGGGCTTGAGATCAGTGCCTTCATCAACGACGAAATCTTTTACGATTTCCCGGCCGACAAGCTGAACCAGAACCGCTTTTTCTTAGGGACAACTGTTCCGGCAGGTAAAAACTGGCTGTTAACAGCCTCGTGGGGTGTGCAGAGCCTGCTTTCAGGAGAACACTGGAGCAGTAATCAAATCCTTCAGACCCAAGCCAAACTGAGATTCTAGGATGAAGTCAGGCCCTCTCCTCAAGACGCTGCTCTTTGCGTTGGCGGCGCTGTTTGCCGTGAGCTTGGTCAGCATTGCCTTCTCAATTGTCAGCGGGGTGGGTTTGGAGCCGCTCGTAGAAGTGGGTCTGGCCCGCTATTTTCCTTCCGAACATCTGGAGGTGGGAAAGATCGAGGGGGATCCCCGGCAGGGGTATGTGATCCACGGTCTTTTAGCCCGCAATCTGGATACCTTTCCTGAAGACAGCCAACTCCGTATCAAGAAGATGACCTTCAAACCTTCCTTCCCTTTGGGCTTGGGGAAGTTGGAGTTTCACCTACTCGACGGCCAGTTGCGCTGGCCGGGATCTGACCCCATTCTTATCGGCGGGGGGCAGGGGGCTGACGGCTTGCGTCTGAGCCTGTATTCAAAGGGGGCCTCCGTGCAGGGACTGATGGAGGTTTTGCCGGTGCATCCCGGATGGCAGGATCTGAGAGGCATGGTGAATGACGTGGACTTCTTATTGACCGGGGACTTGAAGCGGCCGGTGCTCCAGGGCAGTCTCCGAGTGGGGCGTCTGTCGAGGAAGAATCTGGAACTCGTGGATGTGCCCGGGGATGTGAGTCTGCAGTTGAGCGAGCTTTGGGGCGGCGCGCCGCAGGTCGAAGGGGATCTGCGTTTGTCCGGTGGGGAGGTCCATGTGGAGCATCTCCGGGTGCAGGTGCTGGAGAGTCATGTGCGGTTTTCCGGGGACCCGCTCAAACCGTACTTGGACCTGCGCGGACATACACGCATCAGGGCCACGCCTATTGATATCAAGATCCAGGGCGGGATTGAAGACCTGAAGCTCAAGGTGAGTTCGGATTCAGGTCTTCCCCAACATCGATTGCTGCTCCTGTTGGCGACAGGTAAGGATTGGCAGGGGGTGGAGACTGTGGCTGAGGGGCAACCGGTTTCAGCGAATTTGGCGGCAGACTTCATCGATTTCTTTCTCTTTGGCGGAAAGGCCCAACAGCTGCTGGAGAGCTTGGGAATTGTGGACTTCAATGTCCGGTATGATGAGAAAGGCAAAGGCGCGGGGGTGAAGACCGAGTTCGGAGAACGCGCCAATATGGGCTATCAGTATCAGGAAGAGGGCACGGGTGTTGACCGCACAACAAAGCATACAGTGGAGGCGGGGGTGAATGTGACGGAGACCATTTCCGTGAATGTGGAGAAGGACGTTAAGGGGCAGTCCGCTTTGACTGATGAATTGCAGACCGAGTCCACCGGAGGTATTCCTGTGGACCGGGTCAATGTGGAATATAAGAAGAAGTTCTAGGTTTCGGACGTGAAGATCTCGCCGAAGCGAATATCTTCGGCCGCCATCACCATGGCCGTGGCAGGATAACCGTCGGTAAGTTTCATCAGCTTCCGGTAATAGTCCTCGTAAGACTGTGTCTCTTCGCCCTCTTCCGGAGCGCGCATGCCCAGAAAGACCAGGCTTGCCCCGGAGGACGCTTCCCCGATCACCTCAAAAACGCTGCGTCCCTGGTGTGTGTAAACCTCCACCTCCACGTCCAATCGACTTTCTTCGAGGAACTTGAGAAGACCCTGCCGTACCTCTTCCTTGTCTTGTTCTTCATCGGCAATGGTTTTGATGTTAAGGCGTGAACCGGTCCATTCGGGGCTGTTTTGCAGGAGATAACCCAAGGCGAGCATCAGATGGGCGTTGTCGTTTGTCCGGCCTCCCCACCAAATATCAATACGGCTGTCCCGCGGCAATTCCATGGGCTCATCGTTTTCCCGCACAATGACCAGGTTGCGTTTGGAGCGGTGCGCCAGGCGTATCAGACGCACAAATTCCTCCACCTGCTCGTGTTTTTCAGTTTCTCCCAGCAAGACAGTGTTCGGCACAAGAGGGCCGAAACCGTAGGTTCGAATGAGCTCTTGCGCGCCTTGAAGAACGTTTTCGGCCGAATGGATTTTGACAAGAGACGGAATTTGGCGTTTCTTGAGGAATTCCTCGATAGACTTGCGCACGCTGGAAACTCGTTCTGCATCCGGTTCAGGGCCGGAAAGGATTGTGGCTACAGTGAGAAAACCCTTGCCGTGCGAGATGGCATCGGCCAAGGCAATCAAATACCATCGCATGGTGGGAGAGCCGCTCAAAACCAGAATATTGGGGCGCCAGGTGCGTTTGTCGGGTGAGTGGCGGGCCAAGGAGTAGATTGAGGAGCGCGCTGCCAGCATGAGGATACCCTGGCGAATATCGTGCCAGGTGGCATGCAGCCGTTGCTTGCGCATCAAGACATACAGACCGGCACAGGCGAAAACGGCCATAAAGGTGGCCCCGGCATTGATCATGAACATCATGGAAAAGCAGAGAAAAGCACCCATAAGGGAAACGCCCCAGTGTACCCGGAACTTAGGCCGCCAAGCAGGACTGGCGATGAACTCCTCAAAACCGGCACTCAGATTGAGCAGGCCATAAGACGTTAGAAAGAACATGGAGAGCACAGGGGCAATGACATTGAGGCCTCCCGAGAGCAGTCCTCCCACGCCAATCAGAAAGGCAGCAGCCACTGCGAATCGCGGGTCTTTGCCCGCTCCGAAACCCTTGCTAAAGAAGCGCGGAGCCACGCCGTCCTTAGCCATGGCTTGGAGAGTACGCGGGGCGCCCAGCAAAGCGCCGAGAGCGCTGGAAAGAGTGGCCCCCCAAAGACCGGCCAGAACGATATTCCCCCAGCGTGCGATTTCCCGCATGATCATGGGGTTAGCAAGCAAAACATTTTCGTCACGGATGATTCTTGCCAGGAAAAATGGAATGGCCATATAGACGAAGTAACTGGTGATGACAGCGCCCAGTGTGCCTCGGGGCAAAGCCTTGGCGGGGTCTTTTAAGTCTCCGGACATGGCCAGGCCTGCTTCAATGCCTGTGACTGCGGGGAAGAAGACTGCGAAAACAGTCCAGAAGGGGAGCTTGGAGACCGGAGACTCAGGACGGAGGACTTCGATATTTTGCGGCGGGGCTCCCAAGAAAAAAGAGGCCAATGAAAGTGCGATAAGCGTCAGGATCAAGAACTGCAGGCGCAATGCCAGATTGGCCGAACGGATTGCCAGCAAGGTGAGTACGGTGAGTACTGCGATCCCGAAGAGCTTAAAGGGCAAGAAGGGGCAGAGACTGACAACGGATTCTGCAAAACCCGCTATATAGAAGGAAATCCCCAGAGCCTGCGCCAGGAAGAGCGGCCAACCCACTGCGGCTCCCGCTTCCAGCCCCAAGGAGCGGGACAGGATGTAGTAGGCGCCCCCGCCTTTCACCTGCATGTTGGACGCGAGTGCAGAGATCGACAATGCGGTGAGCAGGGTAATGGAGGTGGAGAGGGTCACAATGACTAAGGTGAGAAACAGGCCCACATTGCCCAGCACCCAGCCGAAGCGCAGGTACATAATGACGCCGAGGATGGTGAGCAAGCTGGGCGTGTAGACGCCCTTGAACGCACCGAACTGATAGCCAGTGTGAGAGTTGGGGAAAGAGGCCCCGTTGGAGACGGACTTTTCTGCCATGATGAATGACGCATTATAGCATGCGGTGCCAGGCACCCGTGCCTGACACCGGTGCCTGACACCCGTGCCTGACACCGGAGTTGCACCGGAGTTGCGCGGCCTGCTCAGTTTCGTATAATAGTCGGCACTCACCATTTTTCGGACAAATCAACAAAGGAGAGAATCATGGAGGAAGTCGGAAGCAAAATCAACGAACTGGTCACGCTTTACGGCCTCAATGTCTTGGCTGCAATCGTCATTTTTGTCGTGGGTAAATGGGTGGCCCGATGGGTGTCGGATGTAACGGCCAAACTCATGACCAAGGCCAAGGTGGATGCGGCCCTTGTGAGCTTTGTGCAGCACTTGGCCTATGTGGCTTTGATGGTTTTTGTGATCATTGCCGCCATCGGCAAGCTGGGGGTGCAGACCACTTCCTTTATTGCTGTATTGGGTGCTGCGGGTTTGGCAGTCGGCCTGGCGCTACAAGGCTCCTTGAGTAATTTTGCTGCGGGAGTGCTGATCGTGCTCTTCAAGCCCTTTAAGGCCGGTGATTTTATCGAAGCCGGCGGCGCCATGGGCACGGTCAAGGAGATCCAAATTTTTTGCACAATTCTGGCTTCCCCGGACAATCGAAAGATCATTGTTCCGAATTCCGGGATTATGGGCGGCAACATTACCAACTTTAGCGGCAATGAAACCCGCCGCGTGGATATGGTCTTTGGCATCTCCTATGGCGATGATATTCCTAAGGCCAAGAAGGTTCTGATGCAGGTTGTGAGTTCCTATCCGACCGTTCTGAAAGATCCGGAACCGACGATTGCGGTGAAGGAATTGGCAGACAGCAGCGTCAACTTTGCGGTGCGGCCCTGGGTCAATGGGGCGGATTACTGGGGTACTTGGTTTGGGATTACCGAGGCGGTGAAGATGGAATTCGACAAGCAGGGCATCAGTATTCCGTTCCCGCAGCACGATCTGCACGTGAAGACGAGCGAGATGACCTTTACCGGCGCAACCGGCAAGGAGGCCGTGGCTCGATAGAGCTGGTCTAGTACCAGGGACGGTTCTCGCGGACCCCTTGTGCCGCAAGGGGTTATGCGAGGCCTGTCCCCCCTTGACTTCGACCCTGCTGAAAGGTATATTTGTCAGACTATGTTAGAAATGTTTCGAACCCACAGCGCAGGAATCCCTAACGCCGTAAAAAATAGCACGGTGAAGGGGCTTTTTGCGCCCATGTGCCTTGAGCTTATCCAGCGCCATGCCTGGATTACCGGCCCTGCTGCGGGTTCGAAGGAGGAGATCTTCTAGCATCAACTGAATAGAGAATCGAGTTCCGAACCCGCTGTTGGGCCCGCGCCCGGCAGCGGGTTTTTTGTTGGGGACAGTTGCGAAATCGCCCAAATACTGCGTTGTTTCCTTCGATTCCTTGTGCGAAGTACTCCCAGTACTCCTCCGTGGTCGTTCGGAAAGGCCTTGTCTTTGGACGATTTGGCAACAGTTCGCTTACCAGACACAAACAACAAAAGGAGAGAAGCATGAACAAAACACTACAAAACAAGCACCAGAACACCCCGGTCCGTTATGTGAAGAAGAACCCGCTCAAGCTCACGGCATTGCTGTACCTGAGGGAGGCGCTGCTGTGGGAGGAGTACGAGCAGTGTCCCGAGCTCATCGGCCTGGCCTGCGAGCTGGGCGCCCAGGACTTTGAGGTCCGGGACCTGTTGGAGGACCCTCGGCGGAGACCGGGGTAAGCGGAAAGGGGACGGTTCTCACAAAACCTCATGTCTCACAATGGGTTGGCGAGAACCGTCCCTGATTTGCGTATTCCCGGGTGTCAGGCACCCGCTCCGCAAAGTTTGCTTCCCCTTCGACAAGCTCAGGGTCGCAATGACGGACTGTGGTGCCTGACACCTTCATGGGAGATGTGTGCATCGATGCTTTGGAGTACAATAGCCCCCCAATGGAAAAGCCTAAAGACACGCCGCCTCAGGCCAAAATTCTTATCGTGGACGACGAGCCGGAGCTGCGCCAGAGTATCCGGGAGGTTCTTGAGGCCCACAATTACCAAGTGATTGCGGCGCGGGACGGGCAGGAGGGTTTGGCGCGGGCTTTGAATGAGTCTCCGGATCTGATCATTCTCGATGTGCGCATGCCGCGTATGGACGGTTTTGCCATGCTCAGCCGCCTGCGCAATCGCGAACATACGGCAGAGATTCCGGTGGTTATGCTTACGGCCAAGGGGGAGACCCCGGCAATCTTTGAGGCGGAAAAACTCAAGGCCACGGACTATTTTATTAAGCCCTTTGATTTGGGAAAGCTTCTGAGCTATATCAAACGTCATTTGCGTGAGGCAGAACCCGGTTAGTCTGCGGGGACACAATGTCTCAGTCTAACCGACAGATTGTGTCCCCGGACAGGGACCGCTATACTGAAAACCGCCATGCCAAAGACCACTCCCAAGTCCCCTAAGAGCCTGGAAGAAAAGGAAGAGATCTTCCGGAAATATGTTTTGGGCAAGGGCCTAAAGTTCACCCGGGAGCGGCGCGAGATTCTCAAGACTTTGCCCGGCTATGACCGGCATTTTGACTTTGACGCGGAGTATCTCTTGCTGCGCGCCAGGGAGAAAGATTTGCGCATCTCACGGGACACGATCTACCGCACGCTGCCTCTATTAGTGGAAAGCGGATTGATCCGGAAGGTGCTGGAGGGTTCGGGCCGGCATAGCCGTTACGAGGTGATGCACGGCCGTATTCACCACGAGCATTTGATTTGTACCGAGTGCGGAGCCGTGATCGAATTCGTCAATGAGGAGATCGAACGGCTCCAGGACGGGGTCTGCCAAAAATACGGTTTTGAACCTATCAGTCACAGCCTCAATATCTTCGGACGTTGCAAGAATCACTCCTGAATCCCACGGCTCAAGAAGTGCTTGGATTTTCTTTTGGAACATGATATACATCATATTCAATAGTACCCAAAAGTACTATATGTAGAGGTCGCGTAATCAATATCACCTAAATATAGTAATTTGGAAAGGGGGGGCATATGGCGGTGAAGGAGGCCAAGAATCAGGAAAAACTTGAGGATTTGGGCCCGGGCAAGGCACAGGTCGAGGAGCTGCAGGAAAACAAGGGGATACGGGTCGAACGCCGGTTTACGACCCCTGGGGTGAGTCCTTTTGACGAGGTCCAATGGGAGAAGCGCACAGCCCTCATACAAAATGACAAGGGCGAAGTTATTTTCGAACAAACGGACATTGATGTCCCTGATTTCTGGTCTCAGCTCGCCACAAACGTAGTCTCCTCCAAATACTTCCGCGGCAAACCCGACAGCGAGGATCGCGAGACCAGCATCCGCCAGCTGATTTCGCGTGTGGTCAAACAGATTGTGGAGTGGGGAATCAAACAGGAGTACTTTGCCGGCCCTGAAGATCAAGAGGCCTTTGACGCCGAGCTGACGCACCTCCTCCTTTTCCAGAAGCTTTCCTTCAATTCTCCGGTTTGGTTCAATGTGGGTGTGGAAGAGCACCCGCAGTGTTCGGCCTGCTTCATCAATTCCATTGAAGATTCCATGAGCAGTATTCTCGATTTGGCCAAGACCGAGGGCATGCTTTTTAAGTGGGGTTCGGGTTCCGGAACCAATCTGTCTCCGTTGCGCTCCAGCCGTGAATCCGTGGCGGGCGGCGGCAAGGCTTCCGGACCGGTTTCTTTTATGCGCGGTTTTGATGCCTTTGCTGGTGTCATCAAGTCCGGCGGCAAAACGCGGCGTGCTGCCAAAATGGTGATCCTTAATGCAGAGCACCCCGATATTCGGGATTTTGTGGCCTGCAAAGTGGAAGAAGAAAAGAAGGCCTGGGCGCTGATCGATGCCGGTTATGACGGAAGCTTTAGCGGTGAGGCTTATAATTCGGTTTTTTTCCAGAATTCCAACAATTCCGTGCGCGTGCCGGATGAGTTCATGCATGCGGCAGTGGATGACCGGAAATGGAGTACGCGTGCGGTTAAGACGCGTGAAACCATTGAAACTTTCCCGGCGCGGGATCTGTTGCGTCAGATCTCCGAGGCCACACATATTTGCGGCGATCCGGGATTGCAGTTCGATACCACAGTGAACACTTGGCATACCTGCCCGAATAGCGGCCGCATTAACGCCTCCAATCCCTGCAGTGAGTACATGTTCTTGGACGACACGGCCTGCAATCTCGCTTCATTGAACCTATTGAAGTTCATTGATGATGAAGGTGTGTTTGATTGCAAGGGCTTTAGGGATGCAGTGCGGATTTCCATTCTGGCCCAGGAGATCGTCGTGGATAACGCGAGTTATCCTCGCCCGCGCATTGCGCAACGCAGCCACGATTACCGGACACTGGGTTTGGGTTATGCGAACCTGGGAGCGCTTTTGATGGCTCAGGGTTTGGCTTATGACAGCGACGCAGGCCGGGAGTATGCGGGAGCGTTGACCGCGCTGATGACGGGTGAGGCCTATCGCGTGTCTGCGGAAATTGCGGAAAGCATGGGCCCTTTTCCTCACTATCGCATCAACCGTCAGCCCATGCTGAGTGTGATTGCCATGCACCAGAAAGCGGCCGAAGACTTGGAAACAAGCAATATCCCTGAAGGTCTTTTCAAGGAAGTGAAGCTGGTTTGGGAGGAGGCCCTGAAGCTTGGTGAGAAACACGGTTATCGCAATGCGCAGGTGACCGTATTGGCGCCCACAGGAACCATCGCTTTTATGATGGATTGTGACACCACGGGCGTGGAGCCGGATATTGCCCTGGTCAAGTACAAGAAATTGGTGGGTGGTGGATTGCTGAAGATCGTGAACCACACAGTGCCGCGCGCTCTCAAGAAGTTGGGTTATAGCGAAAAGGAAGTCGGCGAGATCATCGAATACATAGACGAGCACGGGACCATTGAGGGGGCGCCCGGCTTGCTGGATGAGCACCTGCCTGTATTTGATTGCGCTTTCAAGCCTGAGAACGGGAATCGCAGTATCCACTATATGGGGCATGTCCGTATGATGGGGGCCACCCAGCCCTTTATCAGCGGCGCAATCTCCAAGACCGTGAACATGCCGCAGGAAGCCACAGTCGATGAAATCATGGAGACGTATATCGAAGCATGGCGGCAGGGTCTGAAGGCAGTGGCGATCTATCGCGATAATTCCAAACGCACCCAACCTTTGAACACAGGCTTGGATAAGAAGAAGGAGGAAGAGAAACAGGCCCTTCGTTTTGCGCGCCGCCGCCGATTGCCGGATGAGCGTCCGGCCATTACGCACAAGTTCAGTGTGGGAGGGCACGAGGGATATATTACTGTCGGGACTTATGAGGAAAACCGGCCGGGTGAGGTCTTCATCAAGATGTCCAAGGAGGGCTCTACTATCTCGGGTTTGGTGGATTGTTTTGCCACGGCGGTCTCTCTGGCCCTGCAGTACGGTGTGCCTCTGGAAGTCTTGGTGAATAAGTTTACGCATACGCGGTTTGAACCTTCGGGTGTGACCAACAATCCGCAGATTCGTTTTGCCAAGTCCATCATGGACTATGTTTTCCGCTATCTGGGGTACAAATTTCCCTTGGATACTGACGCTCCGCAAACTCCGGTGGATCCGGCGATAGAGGCCAAGGCCGAGGCAGCTGTGGCTTCGGTTACCCAGAATATGACCGGGGGCAGCACCTCCACTCTTTCTGCATCCAGTTTGGAGGAGAGCGAAAAGAGGATCTTCTTGGCTCAGGCCGATGCGCCGCCCTGCAGCGAATGCGGGAGCATTATGGTGCGCAACGGCTCTTGCTATAAGTGTCTGAATTGCGGGAGTACTTCCGGCTGTAGTTAGTTTTGCGCCAGGGGACACATCTCCGCGTGAGATGTGTCCCCTGAAGTTATGATGTCATCCCGAGCGTAGCGAAGGGATCTTTGTTCCGTACAGATCACTTCACTGTGCTTGCGATGACATTTTGGTTTTCTGGTATACTTTCCATTATGAACTACGATGTCCGCACCAATCCGGGGCTGCTCAAGCTCGATCTTTACTGTAAAGGAATGCGCCTGGACGACCCGAGTCTGATAGAAGACCAGGGCGGGCGTAAGATTTTGCGTATGCGCGCGGGCCTGGGCTCGGGCCTGGAAGCGATTCTTCCTCACGGTCTCTGGACCAATATCCCGGTCAGCGAAGACTTCACCAGGCAATCTCCCTATTTCCTCCGTTTTGATGAAGGTGAATTTATGATTCACCATGACGAAATCGGCCCCATTGCGCCTATTCGCTTGGCGCCCGGCCCGAGCTGGTATTCCCAAAAGACGGCTACCGGAAAGCCGATGTCCAGCATAGGTTCTCTGCAAGGCACCTATCTGGGGATTTATCCTGCAAAGGTCTGCGAACACTGGCTTACAAATCCCAAGCAGGAATGCAAGTTCTGTTCCGTGGGTCTTAATTTGGGACAGGATGACTCTGACGAGAAGTCCGTGGACGAAGTCGTGGAAGTCGTTAAGACGGCCCGCAAGGAATCCGGAATTACCTATGTGGATTTCAACACCGGGCACTACGAGGGCGACACGTATCTGGACATCCTCGAGCCCTATATCAAGAGGGTGAAGGAGGAAACAGGGGTGCTCATCGGCATTCAAACACCTCCGCACCATGACCTCAAACGCTATCAGGAGCTCCGGCGTATTGGGGTGAATCGCGTGTCCTTTTGTTTTGAACTCATGAACCGGGAGAAATTCGAGGAAGTGTGCCCGGGCAAGGCCCGGGTTTACGGGCTCGATCGCTACTTGGAAGCCGTGGAGTATTGCGCCCAGCAGGTAAAGCCCACGGGACGCGGTTTTGAACCCTGGGTCACGAACGGTGAAATCATCGCCGGTCTCGAACCTGTGGAAGACTCCATCAAGGCCGTCAATTGGATTACCCAGGTCGGCGCCATCCCTACCGTCTGTGTGTTCCGTCCTCTCAAAGGAACCTCTTATGAGAAGGTCCCTCCTCCTGAAACTGAAGACATGATCCCCATTTTCAGCCGCGTCTATTCAGCGTGCATGGAAAAGGGATATCCCATTGGTGTGGCTCCTAATATCCATGTGTCTTTGGTGATGTTGCCGGAGGAGTGCCGGTGGCTTCAGGATAATCCCAACCGCTTTTGGTTGGGTGAACTCAAACTCAAGCTCATGCGCAAGGTCTTTGCGGCCCAGTTCGGCCGCGAACTCGTCTGAGCCGGTTCTTGCCAAACGCAAAATTCTTCCCTACAGTTGATTTCTATCATGAAACGTCCTGATCTTGGTTTGCTTCTGATTTTGATTCTCTTGGCGGGCGCTATCTTTGGTCTTTACTTGAATCGCCCGCATGTTGCTGTGGAGGCCTATGCGATCCCCAAAGAGGAAAGCGCAATGCCGCCGGTGCAGGCTGCCGCGGGCATTTTCCCTCCCTCTGCGCGTCCCCGGTGGGAGACCCCGGACCGCTGGCAGGAACTTCCGGCTTCCGGTATGCGCTTGGCTAGTTTTAGGATTGCCGGGACAGGAGGCGCGGAGGCCGATGTGTCAGTTATTGTGTTGGCAGGTGAGGCCGGCGGTCTCTTGGCTAACGTGAACCGGTGGCGCGGGCAAATCGGCTTGGATCCGGTGGATGAGTCTGGGTTGCGGGATCAGATACAAGCCTTTGAATTTCGGGGACATAGCGCCACTTTGGTGGAAGTGGTGAGCGAAGCAGCCCCGGCCGTTGACAGGCAAAAGCAAGCTATCTTTGTGGCCATAGTTCCCCACCAGGGACAACAGTATTTCTTCAAGTTGAGTGGTGAAGCGGAACTCGTTTTGTCTGAAAAGGAGAGTCTGAAGGCCTTCTTGCAAAGCTTCGGATTTGAATGATGATGAAGCTTTTCATCAAATTCTTTTCATCCTTGTCCTTGACCCTGGTCTGCTTGTGTCTGTTGATGGCCTTAGTTTTTATCGGGACCCTGGATCAGGTTAATTTGGGAATTTTCGCTGCGCAGAAGAAGTACTTCGAAAGCCTTTTTGTTTACCTGCCGGTTCATCATCTCAAGATTCCGGTTTTGCCCGGAGGCGGGCTGCTCACAGCACTCCTATCCGTCAATCTCATTACTGTCCTCTATACACGGTATCCGCTGCGGCTGAAGTATTTGGGATTATGGTTGACTCATTCGGGCCTCCTGGTCTTGATGGTGGGCGGAGGGGTGAGCACCTTTATGGCCACTGAGAGCTATATGTCGATCGAGGAGGGGCAGACCAAGCAATACTCCGAGAGTTTTCATTATGTGGAGCTGGCTGTGATCAATACTTCCGCGCCCGGTTTGGACCGGGTGGTGAGTATCCCTTATCACATTCTCAGAAAACAAGGGCGAATCACGCAGGATTTGCTGCCCTTTGAGGTGCATATTAGGGCCTTTCTTCCCAACGCCAAATTGGCCATGGGAGAGAGCCCTGCGAACAGGTTTGGAAATCTTCCTGAGGTGAACCGGGGGATCGGGACGCAAATTCAGGTGCAACCCGTGCCGCCGTTTCAAAGCGATGATGCAGACAACAATGAAACCGCTTTCGTTGAGTTTATCGCCGGGGGAAAATCCCTGGGCACTTGGTTGGTTTCGCGGCTATTGGGATCGCCTCAACAGTTGAGCTATGCCGGTTCAGACTATCAGATTTATCTCCGGCCAAAACGCTATTACAATGAATATACACTTACCCTCAAGGATTTTAGCCATGATTCTTACCCAGGCACCTCCATTCCGAAGAATTTCTCGAGCCTAGTCCTTTTGGAGGACCCCTCTCAAGGCGAAGAGCGCGAAGTGCTTATCTATATGAACAATCCGTTGCGATACAGGGGCAAGACTTACTATCAGTCCAGCTACGGCAAGAACAACACTTTGTCGATCCTGCAGGTGGTGGAAAATCCCGGTTGGCTTTTTCCCTATATCGCATGTCTCTTGATTTCCCTGGGTCTCTCGGTCCATTTCATGCAAGTTTTGGCGGGCTTTGCCAAGAGGAGGCCGCTTTGAAGAGATTTCTCCCAACCGCGATTGTTGTTTTATTCGCGCTTTATCTTGCAGCCGCCCTCAAGCCGGGGAGCCGGAGTGAATTTGATATTCAGGGCTTCGGCAGATTGCCGGTTTTGCACAATGGCCGTATCAAGCCTATGGATTCCGTGGCCAGAAACGCATTGATTTTGATTCGGGGAAAGCAGTTCTTTCGCAATGAGGGCACAAGAATGAGTGCTGCGGAGTGGCTGCTGCGGGTTGCGTCCCGGGGGCCGGAGGCAGATTCAGACCCCGTGTTCCGGCTCCATAATCCTGATGTCAAAGTACTGCTGGGTGTCCAGGACTTTAAGAGAAAGTACTTCTCATACAACGATTTCAAGCCCTTCATAGACCAGATTGCTTATCAAGCCGGGCGTGCCCGGCAATATGACCAGAAGATATGGTCTGCGTATCAGCGTTCTATTGTCCAACTGGACGGCCGTCTCAATCTGTATTCCCGCCTTCGCCACACGTTTTTTCTCAAGAGCCCGGATCAAAGTATCGAAGAGTCTCTGAATCAATATGTTGAGGTGGAGCGGATGGAGATGAAGTTTGTTGATCGCATGTCTTACATGTCTGTCTTGCCGCCAATGCAGGGCGAGGATCCCCATGGATGGCTGTCTTTAGGCGCAGGACTGGATGCATCTGTGGAAACAGGGGAGTTCCATCCGGTCCTCCTTCTGTACGCCAAGGCTTTTGACGCGTTTGCAGCCGGAGACGCGGGTGAGTTTAACCGGGCGATCGAAGAGTTGGATCACTTCCACAGCCGGCGCTCCGAACGGATTAGCAGGCGTGCAGGCTACGAAGTGGTATTCAACCGTTTCCAACCGTTTTACCAGAGCCTGGTTCTGTACGTGATTTGCTTTTTGCTGGTGATTCTGTCTTGGTTGTTGTGGCCCCAAACGCTTTCCCGCACGAGTTATTACCTATTGCTTCTGGCCTTCAGCGTGCATACAGTGGGTTTGATTTCAAGAATGGTTCTTCAAGGACGGCCTCCGGTGACGAATCTTTACTCCTCTGCGGTATTCGTGGGATGGGCTTCCATTTTATTGGGAATTGGACTGGAGGGGTTCTTCAGAAACCGGATCGGGAATCTGGTTTGTTCGGCCATTGGTTTTGTTACATTAATTATTGCTCATCATCTCTCCCTGCAAGGCGATACTTTGGAGATGATGCAGGCGGTTTTGGATTCCAATTTTTGGCTGTCTACCCATGTGGTGACGGTTACCATGGGTTATAGCGCGACTTTGCTCGCCGGAGCCCTGGCTATCTTCTACATTTTGAAAGGAGTGTTTACTCGTAACTTCCCCCCGGCACTCAAAGCCGAGCTCTTCCGAATGGTCTTTGGGGTCGTGTGTTTCGGCCTCCTGTTCAGCTTTGTGGGAACGGTGCTGGGAGGAATCTGGGCGGACCAGTCTTGGGGCCGTTTCTGGGGCTGGGATCCCAAGGAGAACGGGGCGCTGCTCATTGTCTTGTGGAATGCGATTATTTTGCATGCCCTCAAGGGACGGTTTATTCGCGAGCAGGGCTTGATGGTCATGTGCGTTTTCGGCAATGTGATCACCAGCTTTTCGTGGTTTGGTGTCAATATGCTGGGCGTGGGGCTTCACTCCTATGGCTTCATGAACCGGGCCTTTGTCTGGCTTGTACTTTTTGTGTTGAGCCAGCTCGTGATTATCGGCCTTGGCTTGCGGAAATTCCGCATTTTGGGTGTGAGTGAATAGCGCTGTGCAGACTGCCACACCGGGACGAGCGGCGCTTGAGGCGGGAGACTATCGTATGGTGACACTTCCAGAGCCGGTGAAGGCGCATTTGGGGCAAGGGATTGCCGGCAAGAAACGGTGTGTTTTTGGGATCAGCCAGTGCTTTCTCGATTCCTCAAACGCGCTTACTGGAAGTGCTTGGCCAGGTGCACGAGATCTTTGGGCCGTGGCCGCGCGGCATCGCAACATTTTATGAGCCGGAGCATGCGCCGGACCGGCGCGTTAAGGATTATCGCCGTCTGTTCGAAGCAGGTTTGTCCTGTGTGACGCTGGGACTTGAAACAAAGCATGCTCCATTACGCAAATTCTGGGGCAAGGATGCAAAGCTTAAGCGCTTTGTTGATGCAGTGTATGGTCTGAAAGAGGCGGGGTTTCAGTGTGCGCTGACTGTCTTGGTGGGCATGGAACCCGGGGAGTTTAGTGCGGAGCACCGGACTGACACCGTGGCTTTGTTGAGGACCCTGCCTTTGGAAGAGCGGGACATTGTGTATTTATCCCCGGATGTGCTGAAGAGCCGTAGCGAAGCGGTGAAGTCCGCGGTGGAGACTTTCCGAATGGAGTTGCGCCAGCCCCTTAGGGCAAAGGTCTCTCTGTATGATTTTAATCGCTTCCGATACTTTAGCTAGAAACCAGGGACGGTTCTCGCTGAGCCGTTGGGTCCCAACGAGTTGCGTGAGGTCCGTCCCCAAGGCCGAGCAAAATGCATAAGCCCCTGGATTACAACGAAACACCGTTTATCGCGATCTGGGAAACCACCCAAGCCTGCGACTTAGCCTGTGTACATTGCCGGGCTGAGGCCCAGCCCGATCCCTTGCCGGGTGAGCTCAGTGTGAAAGAAGGCCGGAACCTGGTGCGCCAAGTGGCTGAGATGGGGACGCCGGTTTTGGTGTTCAGCGGCGGCGATCCCATGAAGCGCTCGGATCTCTTGGACTTGATTCGTTTGGGAAAGGACCTGGGTCTGCGTGTGGGAACGATTCCTGCGGCCACGGAATCCCTTACGCGCGAAAAAGTTTTTGCGCTCAAGGAAGCGGGGTTGGATCAGATGGCCCTGAGCCTGGACGCTCCTACAGCGGAAGCACACGACGGATTCCGCCAGGTTCCGGGGACTTTTGCAATAACACTTCAGGCTGCGCAGTGGGCGCGTGAGTGTGGCCTGCCTCTACAAATCAACAGTGTTCTCAGTCGCTGCAATGGGATGTATCTGGATTCCTTAATGGAAATGGTGGAGGGTCTGGGCATTGTCTTTTGGGAGGTCTTTTTTTTGGTGCAGGTGGGACGAGGAACAGAGCAAGAGGATTTGACAGCCGATGAAGTTGAAGCGGTCTTTGCGGGTCTTTATGAGCTGGCCGCGCGTGCGCCGTTTATCGTGAAGATCACCGAAGCCCCGCATTTCCATCGCTACACCACAGCGCGCAAGCTGAAGGAAGCGGGCCTGGACCCTGCCCAGGTTGTGCGCGAAGGCGTGGACCTGCCGGCGGAGTTGCGGCGTGCCCTGGGTCCCGGGGGTTCTATGGGAAGGGCTCCGAGCGCAGTCAATGCCGGCAAAGGGCATCTATTTATCTCCAGCGAGGGGGAAGTGTTCCCCAGCGGCTTTTTGCCCCTGAGTGCGGGCCATATCCGGGAAACGGGTCTCGCGGAGATCTATCGTAACTCACCATTGTTTAAGCAGTTGAGAGACCCTGACCTTCTGAAAGGCCGTTGTGGCGTTTGTGAGTACCGCTCTCTGTGCGGCGGTTCCCGCGCTCGGGCCTATGCCCTGAAGGGAGATCCTTTGGCCGAGGACCCCTCCTGCAATTACCTCCCTGCGGCAGGGATCTGACTCCAGTTTCGGTGGACAGATGGCGTGAAGGTGTTAAACTAACGAGTTTACGTGAACTATGATCTTCATCAGAAAACTCTAAACACGGTGTCAGGCACTGGTGCCAGGCACCGGTGCCTGGCACCGGGATGAATTATGAGTACACATATCTTAATCATCGGGGGTGGGATTTCGGGGCTGGCCTTTGCCCATCGCCTGGATGAACTGAGCCGGCAATCCGGGCTTCCACTCAAGATTACTCTTTTGGAGGAGCGCGGTCAGCTCGGCGGGGTAATCCAAAGCTTTCGGGAAAAGGGTCTGCTCATGGAGGCCGGGCCGGATTCTTTTATTTCGATCAAACCCCAGGCCCTGGAATTGTGCCGGCGTCTGAGTCTGCGCGGGGAGCTTCTGCAAACTAATCCTGAGAACCAGCGCAGCTTTATTCTGAACCGGGGCCGTCTCCAGCCTGTGCCCAAAGGTTTCTATCTGTTAGCCCCCACGGAAATAAAGACGCTCATTCGTTTGCCCTTTGTCGGCTGGCTTAGCAAACTGCGTATGGGTTGCGATCTCTTTATCCCGCGCCGCTCCAAGCGCCAAAAGCATAAGGACGAGAGCGTGGCCTCTTTTGTGCGCCGGCGTTTAGGCTCTGGAGCGCTCAAGCGCATTGCCCAACCCATGATTGCGGGCATCTATTCCGCGGATCCGGAAAAACTGAGCCTGCGCGCGACCTTCCCGCACTTGGAGCAAATGGAACAGGAGCACGGCAGTTTGATCCGCGCCCTTGCAGCCAGGGGTAAGGCCCAGCAGGATCAGACAAAGGAAGCGAGCGGCCCGCGTTACAGCATGTTTGTCTCTCTCAGAAACGGTTTGGATCTTTTGGTCAAGACTCTGGTGCAGCGCCTTCCGAGCGCGGATTTCAGAACCGGGACGCGCGTGCAGTCCTTGCGCCGGAACACCCAAGAGCGCTGGATTGCGGCAACGGATACCGGAGAGGAGTTCGAAGCGGATGCCGTTTGCCTGGCCGTGCCTTCCGTGCGCGCGGCTGAACTCCTCGCCCCGCTGGATACCGCGCTTTCCGCGGAACTCGAAGGTATTCCGTACGCTTCGGTGGCGACCGTTAACCTGGTTTTCGATCGAAACGATATCGCCCATCCCTTGGATGGCTTCGGGTTTGTCATCCCGCGTGTGGAAGGAAAGCGCCTGGTGGGAGTGAGTTTTTCCAGTATAAAGTTTGAGGGCCGCGCTCCCGCAGGCCAAGCACTGCTGAGGGCCTATCTCGGGGGCGCCGGGGACGAAGGGATCTGTGATCTCGATGACAAGGAGATGGTGAGCCTCGTCTGTGCCGAGCTCAAGGAGATTCTGGGTCTCAAAGCCCAACCCTTAATGACGCGCGTGGCGCGTTGGCCCGGATCCATGCCTCAGTACCACGTGGGACATTTGGAGCGGGTGGACCGCATCGAGAAGCTTGCGGCTTTGCACCCTGGATTGGTTTTGACAGGCAGCGCCTACCGGGGCGGAGGTGTGCCGGATTGCGTGGGGCATGCGGAAAAGGCTGCCGAGGAGTTGATACAACAGATGAGTTTGTGTGAAATGGGAATTGGGAGGCCTTAATGGCAGAAAATTTGCTGGAGAAACGTTTGGAGGAAGTGCTTCAAGGCTTACCGGAGCTCGAGAAATCTGAAATCGAGGAACTCCGGAAAATGATCGAACAGTATTTTCTGGGTGAGATTACCCCGGATGAGTTTAAAGCGCGGCGCCTCATGCAGGGGACTTACGGCATTCGCGGTCTCTCCGATATCCAGATGTTACGCGTGAAGGTGCCGGGAGGGCTTTTGAATGCAGATCAGCTCGAGGTCTTGGCAGACGTGGCCGACAAATACTCCAAAGGCATCAGCCACATAACGACCCGCCAAGATGTGCAACTCTATTGGATTCCCGTAAAGGAAATTCCCCAGGTCACTGCGGCTCTGGCGCGCGCCGGACTAACCACCCGCGAAGCTTGCGGCAACAGTGTGCGCAATGTGACGGGTTCCCCCTACGCAGGCACTGACCCCAACGAGCTCTTTGATGTGACTCCGTATGTGGAAGCGGTGACCCATCATTTTTTGCGGCATCCTGCCAGTCAAAAGCTGCCGCGCAAGTTTAAGATGGCATTTGAGGGCAGCCCCGCGGACCATGCGCGCACGTCGATTCACGATATCGGTGGAGTTGCGGCTATTCAAGATGTGAATGGCAAGGCGGTGCGCGGTTTTCGGTTGTACTGCGGCGGCGGGCTCGGCACTGTGCCCCGTCAGGCCGTCCTTCTGGAACCCTTCACTCCGGTGTCCGACCTTCTGCGAACCTGTGAGGCAGTCGTGAGGGTGCATGACCGCTTAGGGGAACGAAAGAATCGCGCGGCCGCCCGCCTGAAGTTTCTCGTCAAAAAGATGGGAGACGAGGCCTTTCGCGCAGAAGTGTTTAAAGAGCGAGCATCTTTGGATGTCTCGAAATTCGCTGCTATCGCGGAAGCCCCGGAAGAGCAGGCTCCTTCTGCTGCAAAGGAAATCCCAGAGCTCACTCCCGATACTCCGGTCTTTTATCGTTGGCTGCAGACCAATGTGGTGCCCCAAAAACAGGACGGCTACTCCATGGTGCTGATCCGTTTGCATCTGGGGGATATCAATTCAAAGCAGGCAAGGCAGTTGGCACAAATCGTGCGGCGGTTTTGCGGTGGCCGCCTGCGCACGGCGATTAGCCAGAACTTGGTGCTGCGCTGGATTCGGAAAGAGCATCTCGGTGCCTTGTACGAAGCCTTGGTAAGCGCAGGCCTTGCAGACACCGAGGCAGAGAGGCTTCTGGACGTTACTTCTTGTCCGGGGGCTGAAACTTGCCAACTGGGGATTGCAGCCAGCCGCGGTTTAGCCCGGGCCCTTGAACAGGCCCTGGAAAGATCCGGTTTGCAGGGCGAAGACCTGGACACCATTCGCATTAAGGTAAGCGGTTGTCCGAATTCCTGCGGCCAGCACCACATAGCGAATATCGGGTTCCTCGGTGGCTCCCGAAAGATCGACGGCCGCCTGGTGCCGCATTTCCAGATGTTGCTTGGGGGCCAAACCGGTGAAGGTGTGGCCATTTTTGGGAAACCGACGATGCGTTTCCCTGCGCGGCGCGTACCCGGGGCCGTGCAGCGTATTCTGGAACTCTTCCGCCAGGAGCGCGAGGCCGAAGACGAGTCCTTCAACCGTTTTGTCGAGCGGGTGGGCAAGGACTTCTGGAAAGAGAAACTGGAGGAGTTCACCACCTTGCCGTCCTATGAAGAGGATCCTTCTATGCACCGGGACTGGGGTGCGGAAACGGACTTCTCTTTGGAGGGCATGGGCGCGGGAGAATGCGCAGCCTAGGGTTTCAGCAAGATCTGCACAAACTCTTGTGCGGGCAAGGAAAGTTCGGCGCGCTTGCGGTGCAACACCCCCAGAGGCCGCTCAAAGGGTCCTTCGGTGAGCTCCACCACAATAAGAGTGCCGGCTTGCACCTCAGAACTTACGGTGGCCCGGGGAACGATCGAAACCCCGGGCCCTACTTCCACCGCTTTCTTCAGCACCTCGATATTGTCGAACTCGTGGAGAACAGGCGGGCGGATACCCTCCTCTCGAAACAGGGCGTCCAAGGCCCTGCGAGTCGGCATGTCCACCTGCAGCGCCTCGTAAGGCTCCTCACTCAAATCCTTTAATGAAACTTTCTTGCGTTTACGCCAGCGATGCTTCCGGTTCATGATCAACACTAACTCGTCCTTCTTGAACATTAGGGTCTCGAATTGAGGCAGGATTTTAGGGTAGGCCACAATGCCGAGGTCTACGCGGTCCGTGGCAACGGCGTCGTAAACTTCGTTGGCTTTCAGGTAGATCAGCTGCAGGTCCACTTCGGGAAAATTCTCCAGGTAAGAGGCGATATAGGACGGGAGTTCGTGCAGTCCCACTGAATAGATGGTGCCCACCTTGAGCGGTCCTGAAACCTCCCCAAAGGGGCGCTTGAGCGCGCGTTCCATTTCTTCGTAGCGCCGGAGGATTTCCTTGCTTGCCTCATAGACCAGGGTTCCGGCTGCCGTCATCTTGACGCGGCGCCGGCCCCGCTCCACGAGCTTATGCCCCAGGCGTTCCTCCAAAGCCTTGAGGTGCTGGCTCACCGCAGACTGGGTAAGATAGTTGCGGTGCGCGGCCTCGGTAAAGCTCTGGGTCTCCACCAGATCTGTGTAAATGCGTAAGGATCGTATCATTAGATTTTCTAATATTATATTTGAGGATGATTCATTGGATTTATATTATGACATGCCCCATACTCCAGGCAATACGCCTGTGGCGCGGTCTTAGCGGATCAAATGCTGAAAGTCCAATGAAACCAATAAGTTCTGAAATTTCCGTAGAAAATCGAGCCAGGGATATTATGCAAACCGATGTCCTCACCGTGGGTCCTGCCTGGACCCTCAGGCAGGTGGCGGCCCTGTTTACAGAGAACCACATCACGGGCGCCCCGGTCGTGGATGAGCGCGGCGGCCTGGTGGGCGTCATCTCTGAGACGGATTTGGTGCGCCATGACCGTGGAAGCGCCGGCTTGCGGGTCCCGGGTTACCATCTTCAGACCCAGAGATCCTCTCTTGTGGATGAGGGATTTCAGATTGAGGAGCCGGACTACACGCGTGTTTCAGACGTTATGACTCCATCGGTTTTCGAGGTTGCGGAAACAACGCCGGTGGGTTCTGTGGCCAGGCTGATGGTGGATAAGCATATTCACCGGGTAATCGTGACCAAAAACCGGAAACTTAAAGGTATCATTAGCTCCATTGATCTGTTAAATCTAATAGCTAGTTCGAATAAGGAGAGAGCTACCGATGTTAGTGAAAGATAATTTGAGTAATGTTAAAAGGGAGGGACTTATGTCGTCGTTAGAGCCGCTCTTTTCACCCAAGTCTATTGCGGTGATCGGAGCATCCACCAAGGCAGGCAGTGTGGGGCAGGCTGTGTTGCAGAACCTGCTTGAAGCCCCGTTCCAGGGAAAGATTTATCCTGTGAATCCTAAGGCCAAGGATGTGCTGGGGGTCCCCAGTTTTGAATCCGTTTCTGCGATCCCCGAAGCCGTGGATTTGGCGACGATCATTGTCCCGAGCAAGGTAGCTCCCGCAGTCATGGAAGAGTGTGGCAAGAAGGGTGTGAAGTCCGCCATTATCATCAGTGCCGGCTTCAAAGAGGTCGGTGAGGAAGGCAAGCGGCTTGAGCAGGAAACCGTGGCAGTGGCCCGCAAGTACGGGATCCCTTTAATCGGCCCCAACTGTCTGGGTGTGATCAACGGTGATACCGACGTGCGCCTCAACGCCAGCTTTGCTACGCACATGCCCTTGAACGGATCCATTGCCTTTGTGTCCCAGAGCGGCGCCATCTGCACAGCTGTTCTGGACTTTGCCCGCGCCGAGGGCATTGGTTTCTCTAAATTTATCAGTATGGGAAACAAGGCAGACCTCAAAGAGAATGATTTATTGCGTTACCTCAAGGATGACCCTAAGACCAAGGTCATCCTTCTGTATTTGGAGGACTTGGCGGATGGACGCGGATTTATAGAAATCGCGCGCGAGATTACCGGAGAGCTCGATACGCCCAAGCCGATCCTGGCTATCAAATCCGGCCGCACCAGTGCAGGCGCCAAGGCAGCTTCCTCCCATACCGGTTCTTTGGCCGGCCAGGATGAGGTTTACGACGCCATTTTCGCTCAGTCCGGGGTCATGCGGGTGGACTCTGTAAAGGAGCTTTTTGGCTACGGCGTGGCATTTGACAAGCAGCCTTTGCCTAAGAGCAACCGCGTGGCAATCATCACGAACGCAGGAGGCCCGGGTATTATGGCCACGGATGCCTGTGTGCGCCGTGGTTTGGAATTGGCTGCTCTGGAGCCGAGTACGGTCGAGGAACTCAAGAAGTGGCTCCCGCCTACAGCGAACTTTCACAATCCGGTGGACGTGATTGGGGATGCCCAGAGCGACCGCTATGAGCACGCTCTGAGCGCGGTGTTTCAGGATCCCAATGTGGACGGTTCGGTCGTGATTCTGACACCTCAGGCCATGACGGATACCGAAGCAATCGGGGACGCCATTGGCAGAGAATCCAAAAAACACCACAAGCCTGTGATTGCGTGTTTTATGGGTGCTCACGACGTGTCTGCGGGCGTCAAGAAGCTCGAGGAGCACGGGATTCCTCGGTACCAGTTCCCGGAGGAGGCCTGTCATGCTTTGGCGGCCATGTCTAATTACTCGAAACGCTGGCTGACGCGGCCGCGCACCGGAGTGCAGAACTACGAAGTGGACAAGCAAAAGGCTTTGGACATTATTGCGCAAGCGCGCAAGCAGGGCCGGAAGTACCTCCTGGAAGTGGAGGCCGGTGATGTCCTCCGCGCCTACGGAATTCCGGTGGTACAGTCCGTACTGGCTCCCAACCTGGATGCCGCCAAGGCTGCGGCCCAGAAATGCGGCTATCCCGTGGTTATCAAGATCAGTTCAAAGGACATCTTGCACAAGAAGGATGTGGGCGGCGTGGCCCTCAATATCGAAGATGCCGATCACCTGGCACTGGCCCATGGGAAGATGATGAGTGCTGTGAAGCAAAATTGCCCAGATGCCGATATCGCCGGTGTCACTGTGCAGCCTATGTCCAAGGGATGTGAGGTTATTATCGGGATGAAGCGGGACGAGCGTTTCGGCCCCATGGTGATGTTCGGTCTGGGCGGAACCTTTGTCGAAGTCTTCAAGGACGTGACCTTCCGCTTGGCACCCATCCGGATACACGGTGCGACCCGCATGGTGGAGTCCATCAAAGCCCACAAGCTTCTGGAAGGCTATCGCGGAGACGCCAAGGCTGATATTGCCTCGATTGAGGATGCTCTAAAGCGCGTGTCCCAACTGGCGGTGGAGCTCGATGAAATCGCAGAACTGGACATCAATCCTTTGGTAGCCTTTGCGGAAGGAGAAGGTGTGCTGGCTCTGGATTCCCGGATCATTCTGCGGGAACAAGAATAAGCAGGATTGCGATACGAATATGGAACGATACCTTGCTACAGTAGATATACTGCAGTCCCTTTCCCCGGAGGAACGTGAGCAACTTGCTTCGGCTTCCCGGGAGCGCTTTTTTGCTAAAGGTGAGACCGTGTTTTTTGCGGGCGAACCTGCGGATGCGCTGCATCTTGTCAAAGAGGGCCGTGTGCACATGAAGAAGTTCATGGACAATGGGCACGCGGTGACTCTTTGTTTGATGACCAAGAATGAGCTGTTTTGTTGTTTGCCGGCCTTGGACGGGAAGCCCTTTGCATTGGATGCTGTGGCAGCAGTGGATTCGGTGGTGGTGCGGATTCCCCGGGAAGCCTTCAAGGCTCTTCTTGATCGGAATCCGCGCTTCCTCCAAGATGTATTGGAGAATTTTTGCGGACGTCTCCGGCGTATGGAACAGAAGGGCTGTATTGCCGGGGACCCGGTAGAGCAGCGTCTGGCCTATACGCTGCTGGTCTTGTCGGATAAGTTCGGGGAGACAATTCCGTTAACCAAGCAAGAGTTGGCCTCCATGACCAACACAACGGTTGAGACGACGATCCGTGTGTTGAGTCACCTGAAGAAGCAGGGAGTGGTGGAATCCTCGAGGGGATCCACCACGATCGTGCAACGCGATCGTCTCAAAGGCATTAGTGAAGCGCCGTAGTGCTTAAAAAACTCCTACTTATCTCAATCTTTTTGACCACTGCATGTTCCAATGCTTTGGCTGAAGAGTCTGCCGGCAAGATTGCCGTGTTGGTTCCTCAGAATGGACCTTTTGCGTCCTATGGGAACTTGCAGATGCAGGGATATGAGTTGGCCAGGGTCGATCTTGCGCGGCAGAACCTGAAGGTGGAAGTCCGTTATTTTGATATTGGATCCTGTTCAGGCTCCATCGCCGGGTTTCTCGACTCCGAGGTGCTCAAGTGGGAGCCCGAGCTCATTGTGGGGCCCTACAGCAGCGATGAATCCGAGGAGGTTATTCAGCATCTGCGGGTTTCCGGTGTGCCGCTTATTCTGCCCTCGGCAACTCAGGACAACCTCACCCGCAGCGGCGCGGCGAATGTCTTTCGCGTGGCTACACCGTCGGGAATTCTTGCAGGAAGACTCGTGGATTTTGTGAGTCATCTCGGCCGGGAAGATGGCAAAGCACTGAATGTGACCATAGTCGTTGAGCGGTCCTCCTTTGCGGACTCTGCCAAGGCGGCCTTAGAGGAGGCTTTTGTGGTCAATCAGGTGCGGCCCCACGTTCTGGAATATACCCAGGGGAATCTGGGCACGGCAATGAGTGTTTTAGCCGGAAAGAAGTCGCCCATAGTGATTATGATTAGCCGCGAAGTTGAGGATTGCCGGCAACTGACGAGTTTTATGCAGGGTAAAGGCACGGTTGTGGGATTTCTGGCAGGATTTCTGACCCCGGCATTCCGGACTTTTGCCACGCAGAGCGGGGCGGAGGTTTTCTTGCTTAATCCCTGGCAGGATGACGCACCCAGCTTGGAGGTGGGCCGCTTTACTGAGCGCTTCCTCAATAAGTACAAGGCCGGGCTCGCTGTGGTCTATCCCCAGTATCACAATGTGCAGGCCTATTCCTCCTTGATGATTGCCGGGGAGGCATTGCAGCTTTCGTCCAGCTCCCAGAAGCCTCTGACTAAGGTCTTGAGGGAAGAAACCTTCGAGACTCCGCTGGGATCGATCTCCTTTGTTCAGTTCGGGGGCTATGTGCAGCAATGTACATTGAGCCCCGTGATTCAGAAGGTAGAAAAAGGCGCTATCTCCACAGTGTATCCGCCGGACCGGGTTTTTGATGTGGTTGAGAAGGCGCAACCCGGAACGCCCACTCAGGAAATTAAGTCTTCTTTTCTGAAGACTCTTTTCGACAACCAGTTTATTGCGCTTTTCGGGATTTTGGCCCTGGGTCTTCTTCTTGGGAATGTCAGGGTCTGGGGGGTCTCTTTGGGGAACTCGGGCGTGCTTTTTACAGCCCTTCTTTTTGGACACTTTCACTTCACTATTCCTGCGGGTGTGGGGACCTTGGGTCTCATTTTGTTTATCTATTGTGTGGGTATCAGCGCAGGACCCAGCTTTTTTGCGGCTTTCCGGAAACAGGGTGCAAACTTGGCCAAGCTGTCGATTCTTATTGTATCGGCGGCTTCTCTTTGCACGGTTTGGATGGCCTGGCTCTTTAAAGTGCCGGCAGATTTGGCCGTAGGCATTTTGGCCGGCAGTTTGACGAGTACTCCGGCTTTAGCCGCGGCCATGGACACGCTCAAGGACTTGGGCACCAATGTTTCGGTGGGATACGGTATTGCTTATCCCTTCGGAGTAATCGGCGTGGTGCTTTTTGTTCAACTTCTTCCTCGTTTGTTGGGCAAAGACCTTGATCAGCTTGCCGCCACATTGGAGGATGCGGGCAAGAGCGGGAAGAGCATCCAAGCGGTGCTTGTTGAAGTGACGAATGAATCCATTGTGGGCAAGAGCATTGAGGAGTGCGCTTTTATTGCCAATACGCATTGCCGGATCAGCCGGAGGCTTATGGGAGAGCAACTGGTTCCGGTGCAGTACGATACGTGTTTTGAAAAGGGGCAGGTTTTGCGTGTGGTTGGCCGGGAAAAGGAGCTTGCCGGGGTGATCGAGTTTTTGGGTAAGAAGGTGGATCTGCCCCATGTCCAGGATTCCCGCGATTACGATGTGATGGAACTTGTGGTCACCAACCGGGAATTTGCAGGCAAAATGCTTGGGGAACTGCAGCTTCTGAAGCGCTTTGGCGTGACCATAACCCGGATCAAGCGCAACGAAGTGGAGTTTGTCCCGCGCATGGAGAACAAAATCGATCTGCAGGACGTGATTCGTGTGGTCGGGGATCCGGAAGGCATCAAGCAGGTGGCTGCAGAGTGCGGTCATAAGGCCCGAGCCCTGCAGGAGACCGACCTGGTCTCCTTGTTCGTTGGCTTGCTTCTGGGTGTGGTCCTGGGACTTTTGCCGATTTCCATTGCCGGTGCGCGCAATTTCACTTTTGGTCTTTCGGGCGGGGTGCTTTTTGTGGCCCTCTTGCTGGGACACTTCGGCCGCGTCGGCAGGGTGGTCGGGCGGATGCCTTTTGCAGCACGGATGCTTTTGATGGAGCTCGGGCTTGTCTTCTTCCTGGCCAATGCCGGAGTGCGGGCCGGAGGATCGTTTATGCAAGTCGTTGGAGTACACGGTGTTCAGCTTTTCCTTGTCGGCGCGGTCGTCACTCTGGTGCCCATGATTGCGGGCTTTATTTTCAGCACCTATTTCCTGAAGATGGATCTCTTGCGGACCTTGGGAGGGATTTGTGGAGGGATGACTTCCACCCCGGCTCTTGGGGCCATCAAAAGCAAGACCGATTCCGGGCTGCCTGTGGTGAGCTATGCGGCAGCGTATCCTGTGGCCCTTATCCTGATGTTGGTGGCTGCGCAGCTTGTGATTTTTGTGCTCAAACTCCTCTAGTCCTTGACTTCAGCAAGGCACAGTCTCAAACTCTTAAACGAATCGGGTGTCATCTTTCTATTAAGGAGGCCAGTATGTCGAAGAACGATAACAAAAAGAGCCGTTTGACCACAGAGGGCATCGGGCGTGCCCCGAATCGCGCCATGCTCCGTGCAGTGGGATTCCACGATGACGATTTCACACGCCCCATGATCGGGGTTGCCTCGATGTTTAGCGATATCACCCCGTGTAATGCGCATTTGGATCGCCTCGCCCGTAAAGGGCTGGAGGGGATTCGCGCGGCCGGCGGGGTGGGCCAGATTTATGGAGCGCCCACAGCCTCGGACGGCATCATGATGGGCCACCAGGGCATGCGTTACAGTATGGTTTCCCGTGAGACCATTGCCGATAGCCTGGAAATTGTTTCAGGCGGTATGAATCACGATGGGGTTCTGGGATTTGCCGGCTGTGACAAGAATATGCCGGGTTGTGTGATGGCCATGGCGCGTATGAATATCCCGGGGATATTGGTTTATGGCGGGAGCACCTTGCCTGGCGTGGGTGCCAGCGGGGAAGACATTGATATTGTTTCTATCTTCGAAGCTGTGGGCAAGTACCAGGCCGGTACCTTGGACGAGGCGGGGGTACACCAGGTAGAAGTCAATGCCTGTCCGGGACACGGTTCATGCGGCGGGATGTACACGGCCAACACCATGGCTTCAGCCATTGAGGCCATGGGTATGGCTCTTCCCTTTAATGCGAGCAATCCGGCAGTTTCCGCGGCTAAGGAGCGGGAGTCGTATTTGTCGGGGATGGCGCTGGTGCGTCTGGTCGAAAAGAATATCCGTCCGCGTGACATCATCACGCGCAAATCTTTGGAAAATGCATACACGCTGGTTCTGGCCCTGGGCGGATCAACCAATGCCGTGCTTCATCTGATGGCTATTGCGCGTGAGGCCGAGGTGGAGTGGAGTTTGGACGATTTTGACCGGATTGGGCAAAAGGTCCCGCATCTGGCGGATCTCAAGCCAGGCGGCAAGTACGTGATGTACGACCTGCACCGGGTTGGGGGCACGCCTGCAGTGCTCAAGGCGCTGCTGGATGCGGGCATGCTGCACGGCGACTGTTTGACTTGCACGGGCGCGAGCTTGGCGGAAAACCTCCGAACCGTGCGCAGTATTTATGAACGCCAGCAGAAGGTGGTGCTGCCCATGGACAAACCCATGTTTAAGAGCGGGCATATTGTGATTTTGCGCGGCAACTTGGCGCCCGAAGGGGCCGTGTGCAAGGTGGCGGGCCTGAAGAAGCGCCGGATCACGGGCCCGGCCCGGGTTTTTGAAGGCGAAGAAGCTGCGTTTGAAGCGGTGAAGGCCCGCAAGATCGTGGAGGGCGATGTGGTGGTGCTGCGCGGGGAGGGCCCAGTGGGTGGCCCGGGCATGCGCGAGATGCTTTCCGTTACAGCGGCGCTGGTGGGTCAGGGTCTGGGCGAGAAAATTGGATTGATCACGGATGGGCGGTTTTCGGGCGGGACCCATGGCTTGGTTGTGGGCCATGTCTGCCCGGAGTCCCAGGTCGGCGGCCCCATTGCTTTGGTAGAGGAAGGCGACCAGGTGACCATTGACGGGGACGGACAACGCCTGGAGCTGGCTGTGGACGAGGCTGAGCTGGAACGTCGGCGGGCTGCTTGGAAAGCGCCTGCGCCAAAAGCCGCGCGCGGGGCCCTGGCCAAATTTGCGCGGACCGTCCGCTCCGCCTCTGAGGGCGCGACGACGTTTTGACGGGGACACAATAAAGCCGGGTAAACTGACACATTGTGTCCCCGGCTAGCCTCTGGTATCATGCCCAACTGTGTGCGGGGGCGCGCAGTTGGGCAGTTCTTTTGACGAGACCAAAACCGAGGATCTTGCCGATGCGCTCAATGTCTGTCTTTCGTCCGCTTTTCCTATTCCTGGTACTTTCCTTCCTTGTCTGCAGCATCGTTCCCGCCTCCTTTGCTGTTTCTTCTGAGGGGGAAACCATTCTGCAGTCCCCGGCTTTCCACCGGGGCGGCCAGATGGTGGCGGATGAGCTTTTGATTAAATGCCGGCCCGGGGTGCCGGAAGACGCCGTAAGAGAGCTTTTCCAAAAGCACGGGGTCTCGGAGATTCGCAGCCGCCTCCGGAATCGATTAAGGAGAGTGCGTGTCAAATCCAGCCGTTTGCGCGAAAGGATGCGCGCGCGCCTTTCGGCCGACAGCCGCGTTGAATATGTTCAACCCAATTATTTTGTCTTTCCGCATTTTGTTCCCGATGACACGCACTACTCTTACCAGTGGAATTTTGATCAGATAGGAATGGAATCTGCCTGGGAGGAGTCCCGCGGCCAAGGTGTTGTGGTTGCGGTGGTGGACAGCGGTTGTGCCTATGAGGACTACGACCCCCCGGGTACGGACCGTTTTGTGAGGCTGCCGGATTTCGCCCAAACGCAGTTTGTGCAGGGTTATGACTTTATGGAGGGCGACACCCACGCCAATGATGATCACGGGCACGGTTCGCACGTGGCGGGAACAATTGCTCAGACCACTAACAACCGGTACGGAGTGGCCGGCGTGGCTCCGGAGGCCGAGCTTATGCCTCTCAAGGTTTTTGATAAAGACGGTTATGGAACCTCAGTGGAGCTCATTGAAGCGATTTACTTTGCGGTAGACAACGGCGCGGACATTATCAATATGAGCTTGGGGTTTCCCTCGGAAATGAAGATTTCCGATTTGCCTGCGGTGCAGGATGCTGTTTCTTATGCCGCGAATAAGGGAGTGATTCTGGTGGCCTCGGCGGGGAATGATTCTTCGGGATCGGTGGGCTTGCCGGCTGGTTTTCCCGAGGTGATTGCAGTGGGGGCGAGCAACTCTGCGAATGAGCGGGCGTGGTACTCAAATTATGGGGCTGCGCTGGACCTTTTGGCGCCGGGCGGGGATACGGTGGATCGGGACCGTAATGGTTATATCGATGCGGTGCTGCAGCAGACCATTCGGAATGGCAGCCCCACAAGCGTAGGACTTTATTTTTACTATGGCACGTCCATGGCTGCGCCGCACGTTTCGGGGGTGGCGGCTTTGCTGCTCGCTCAGAATCCGTCTTTGAAACCTGAGGAGGTGCGCCAGATTTTGCGCAGCACGGCACAAGATTTGGAGGAGCCGGGTTGGGATGAAGAAACGGGTTTCGGGCTCTTGGACGCTGCCGCCGCTTTGCAGGGGGTCGAGCCCGTGGACAATAGAGTGCCGGTGGCCAAAGCCGGGGGCCCTTATTCGGGATTGGCAGGGGAAGCGGTTCTCTTTAACGGCGCAGACTCTTATGATCCGGATAATGACGATCTTTCTTACACCTGGACTTTTGGGGATGGAGATCAGGGGAATGGTCCCACTCCGAGTCATGTTTACGAGGATGGCGGGAAGTACGCCGTGAGCTTGGTGGTGAGTGATAGCATCGATGTTTCTGATTCCTCCGCAACGACCGCCACGATATCCTCCGTGAATCAGCCCCCTGTGGCGCGAGCGGGCGCGGATATCACCGTGCAGGATGCGGACCGCAGCGGATCGGAGCGTGTGCGTTTGGATGGTTCCGGCTCCTATGATACGGACGGGAGTATTCGATCCTACCGTTGGACCGAAGGATCTGCGCTGCTTTCGCAGCGTTCCGTGGACGACGTGAATATGAGTGTGGGTGTTCACACAGTGACTCTTCTTGTGGAGGACTATCAAGGAGAGACCGGCTCGGATAGTCTGAAGGTGACGGTGGAAGAGGGCGAGGTCCCTGAGTCTCCGGCGCTGCCGGGCAGCGGATTGAGTGTGAGCCTTATGACGACAGACCGCTATGGAAATCCCCAGAGCGTGTTTGCATCGCGTGCCATTACTTATGTCGTGACTGCGATTGAGGACGGGGCTCCGGTTCGAGCGCGTGTGGTATTGAGCGTTTACCAGCCGGATGGAAGCCTGGCAGGGATGTACTCTTCTTATACGAGCCGGTCTACGGGTCTTTACAAGACTACCCGGTACCTGGGCTACCGAGCCGAAGAAGGGACCTACACGGCCACGGTGACTGCCACCCTGAGCGGTTATGACCCGGCGCAGGATACCACGACTTTTGTTTATCAATAGGGTGAGAGTCAGGGACAGGTCTTAGCGTCCGGCGAGCCAGGTGAGCCCTAAGACCCGGCGCCGCAAGCAGCTTGGCATCCAAGCTGCTAAACTGATCAAGATGACGCGTATCCGAGAAATCTCGATTTTGACACTTTTTTTAACCGGCCTGTTGCTGTGGATCCCTAGTCTAGACGCGGCGGATACCCCGCAGCCACTGGCCAAAGGGCGCCGCTTTGCGCTCAGTTCCTCCAACTATGCCGGCCCTGCTTCCGGGCACACCACGCTGGATACCCTCAATGAAATCGCACGGGTTCACTATAATGCCGGAGAATACAGGCAATCTGAAATCTATCGCACAAAAGCCTTGTTGCTGGAAGAGCAGGTTTACGGCAAGGACCATCCTGTGGTGGCTGCCTCGCTCAACATCCTGGCGGATCTGTATCAGAAGCAACACCGCCATGAGGATGCTGAACTGCTTTTGGAGAGGGCCATCGGGATCATGGCGCGTTCCTCTGGGCCGGATCACCCGAATGTGGCTGTAAGCTTAGGTCTGTTGGCTGAATGCTATTTGGCTCAAGGAGAATTCCAGGATGCAGAACGCCTTTACGCGAGGATTCTTAAGATCTTTGAAGCGGCCTATGGTGCAGATGATCCGCGGATTGTTACGGTGAAGAATCAACTTGTGATGCGCCAGCGGGCTCTGAGGAATCGGGTTGCTGTCTCGCCTCAGGCTGCGACTCTGACTCAGCGTCTGGGTTCGAAATAGGACCCAAAACTTCCTCCAATAGTCTGAAATAAGCTTCTGCCGAAGGGTGTTTTGCGTCTGCTGCGGAATAAGTCTCGAGCGCGCGGCGTGTGCCTGGTTTGTCGCCATTTGTATAGCAAAGGAGCGCCAGGGAAAAGTGGATACGTGCATTCATGGGGTCCGCGGCAAGGGCCTCGAGCAGGCGGCGTTGGGCCTCATTGAAATTCCCTGTGCGCCGGTATGCTTCACCTGCGTACCAGGGGAGGGCCTGCTTGATGTTCTGCAAGCGTTCTTCGGAGAGTCCGGAATTTCTCATGTAAGGTATCCAAATTTCCAGGCGCTCCTTGGTGACAACATCGGGATCCAGTGCGTGGGCCCGGAGCAGTGCAAAGATTCCGCGTTCGGAATTTTTGTCTGCCCCGTGTGCGGCCGATGTGCCGGCCAGAACCACCGCGCGTTCACGGCGGATTTCTTCCGGTGATCGTTCAGGGGGAAGACTTTTGTCTTGGTACCACTTCTCCTCCAAAACCGGGTTGGAGAAGCTCAGATCGTGCCTCTTAACAGCCCCCAAGACTTGCTCGCAGATCTGCGGGCCCAGGTCCGGCCACCAGTGGCATTCGTCTGAAAGCGATTCCCCGCCAGGAAGGCCTGTGGGCGTGCGGTCCCCGAACCAGTCTTCCAAGTCCACCAGAATCTGGTGTTGCTCCTGTGCAAGGCGCCGGAGCATTTCATTTTTTTCGGGCGTGCAGCGGCCCCGGCTATCCAGGCGCACTGCCTCAATGTAGGAGGAATTGGCTGAGGTTTGGAGTCCGAGCTCTTCCTGACTCCGCGCCAATTGAAAATACCCGTGCGCGCTGTCCGGATATCTCTTCACATAGGCCTCCCAGAGCTTGGAGGCCCTCAGCAACTCGCCTTTTGATTGATAGAGCCATGCTTCAACAAAATCCATCTTGTACAGAGGGAGGTTGCCCCGGGGAGGGCAGTCCCGGAAATTAGTGGGCAAAGTGCATACAGCCATGGGCACACCGCGCAAATAGGCTCCCCGCAACATACGGTTAATATTTCGTTCAAAACTTCTGAGAGTGTTCGGATCGCCGAAATGAGAGGGGAGCTTAAGTTTGGTTTTGAGTTTGAAATACATTTCCTGGGCTGCGGTGTAGGAAGCAAATGTCGAGAGAGCCTTGTTGAGGCGATAAAGAATAAGGTTGAGGCGTACGGGGTTGAAAAATTCATTGTTACCCGAGAACAGAATGATAAGATCCGGTTCGTAATGCAAAAGTTCCTTCTGAACAAGGGATTCGCGGTAACTGTCATAGGAAGTCATTCCGCAGTTAATGATGCGGAATTGCAGGGTAGGGTGCGATTCCTTCAGCAGTTCTTCAAAACGCTTTGTCTCCAGCCAGCGTGCCACGGAGCCGCCCACAACAAATATGCGGCGCTCGTTTTGGGATTTGACGGCGGGAAATGTGCTGGGTACTGAACGCGGGCGTGCATTGCGATAAATCCATTCGCCCTCTGCGTTTTGCTCGCGCACAAAGAAGGGGTTGTGGATCTGCACGTATTGATATTCAAATTGCTCAGAGTCGGGCAGGTTGCGGGCGCGGAAGTTTCCCCAGGTAATCAGACCGGCTAGAAGAGCGAACAGGATTCCCCATCCGGCATAACGCATCAGAGTTCCCTTTCCTTGAGGCGCTCCAAAGCGCGACTCTGGCGGGCCAAGGCATTGCGGTACTCCTCCATCTGTTGTCCGGTGGAATCCGCGGAGAGGCCCAAGGCAGTGCTTGCAGTGTTGAGAATTGTGTTTTGTAATTCCGCAGATGGGAGCAGCAGGCCGTGGCCCATCCGCCGGAAGACGTCTGAGACCGTGCGCGCGGCTTCGGCGCGAACAGCTGTTTGGACACGCTGCTCTATGCTTTGGCCGGATTCCGATGATTCCTGAAGCGGGAGTTCCGCAGTCTTGCATGGGGAGATCCGGCCGCGCAGTTCCTTCTCAATTATGTCAACGGCTTGTTGAGCCATAAGCCGGTAAGTAGTGTATTTGCCTCCGGTGACCCTGAGCCACGCAGGCGCGCTCAGTTGCAGATGGTGGTCGCGGCTCACAAAGGCCGACCGGTTCTGCAGAGATCCCACAAGCGGGCGAACACCGACAAAAGACCCGGCGACATCTTCAAGTCGCACGCTCTCCGGACCCATCTGTCTCTGAACCTCGTTCAAGAGAAATCGTATCTCCCTTTCCTCGGTCTCCAAAGAATCCAAATCCCCTTTGAAGGGGTCTTCTGTGGTTCCGACCAAGGTACCGTCCCGCCAAGGGATCAGAAAAATAACCCGGTGATCACTGCTGAGAAACAGCAATGCGGAATCCGAGATTTGTTTAGACAAAAGGAGGTGGGCTCCCCGCGTGGGTTCGATCTCATTCTTAGTGCTTTGGAGCAAGGCTTGTTCGGTGCGGTCCGACCAGGGGCCGGTGGCGTTGATTACGCAGCGCGTGTGGATTTCGGCCTGTTCCCCGGTCAGACAATCCCTGACCTGGATGCGCCAACCCTTGGTTTCACGGTGTGCCTTGAAGGCCTCCACATGATTGAGCGCCAAGGCACCCTGTCGCAAAGACGAAAGCACATTTTCGAGACAAAGACGGTAGTCGTCCATCTGTGCATCAGCATAAGAAGCGGCCCCGCCAAATCCCTGCCCGGATAGCAGAGGTATTTTTGTGGTTAGCTCGCTTTGACTGAGATGAGGAGGGGAATCAATGCGATTTTGGCCGGCGAGTATTTTGTAAAGCGTGACCCCTGTGCGAACCATCCAGGTGGGACGCCTGAGAGATGGGCCGAGCGGGACGAGAAAGGGCAGCGGGCGGACCAAGTGGGGTGCGATGCGCAGGAGAGTCTGGCGTTCCGCCAGGCATTGGCGCACCAGGCTGAACTGCCCGTGCTCCAAATAGCGCAGCCCGCCGTGAACGAGTTTAGTGGTACGGCAGGAAGTGCCGCTGCCGAAGTCCCCCTTATCCAAGAGCAGGGCCCGGATACTGCGGAGAGAAGCGTCGCGTGCTATTCCCGCTCCGCTGATTCCTCCGCCTACAATCAGAAGGTCGAACCGCATTCCGCATACTTGGGATAATTCCATAACGCAAATAGAATAGCACACTTGCAGGCACCGATCACACGGTGCCTGACACCGGTGCCTGGCACCAGTGCCTGGCACCACGCACGAAAAAATGGGGGTTGACAATTAGTCCTAGATGAGATAAAATCTTAAACAAGATGATATCCCAAATAGAAATCCACAACCGGGTGCAATTCTTTGAGGCCGCGTGCCGTGAACAGGGCTACCCGCTCACACTCCAGCGCAGAACGGTTTTCGAGGAATTGGCAGGCCACACAGACCATCCCACGGCTGAACAGTTGGTGGCGAGCGTTCAGGCTCACTTTCCGGAAATCTCCCGTGCTACGGTCTACCGGGTGTTGGATATTTTGGTGAAAATGGGCGTAGCCCGTAAGATTGCCCACCCGGGGGGCGTGGTGCGATTCGACCCCAATACCCGCAGGCATCATCATCTGGTGTGCACAGCATGTGACAGTGTGCTGGATATTTCAGAGATGGAGTTGGATCTGCCGTCACTGCCTCAGGTTAGTAAGAAGGGTTTTTCGATTTTTGATTACAGTATTTCCTTTATGGGCCTTTGCCCTGATTGCAGGCAAGACCGCAAGTCGAATACAAACAACAAGGCTTAAACCGAGGAGGAAAGTACATGTGTGGAGAGCAAGCAAGAATAGGTCATGAAGTTCCCGATTTCAAAATGGAGATTTATGACCCGAAGAGTGGTAGCTTCGGTGAAATCTCCTTGGAGCAACAAAAGAAAGCCGGCAAGTGGACCATTCTCGTGTTCTATCCTGCGGACTATACTTTTGTTTGCCCGACTGAGTTGGCAGATGTGGCTAGCATCTACGACGAGGCCCAGAAAGCCGGTGCGGAGATCATTTCCGTCTCTACAGACACCAAATTCGTGCACTTGGCTTGGCAGCGTGAGGAGAAATTGCTTGAAAAAGTGAAGTATCCCATGGCTGCTGATCCAACCGGCAATGTTTCACGCCTTTTTGGTGTGTGGGATGAATCCGCGGGATTGGCCTATCGCGGTACCTTTATCATCAGTCCTGAAGGGAAACTCACGGGATCAGAAGTGAATTTCTTCAATGTGGGCCGGAATGCCCAGGAACTCCTGCGCAAGATCAAGGCCAACACGTATTTGGCCAAGCATCCTGAGGAAGCTTGCCCAGCCAATTGGAAAGAAGGCGCAAAGACTCTCAAGCCCGGGGCTGATCTCGTAGGTCGCGTGGCTGCAGCGGTCGCCTAAGACGGAAAGAACGACCAGACTGTGTCGACAAAGGGGACGGTTCTCACGTAACTCATTGCAGCGTAATGAGCAAGCGAGAACCGTCCCTGACCGCATACGCCGGCAGCAGTCGAGTTGTTTTTCCTCATCAGCAAGTCCTTCACGTTCTTGGACTGCTGCCCGGAAATATCCACGCCTGCCTCGGCCATCCGGCTCCGCCAGGAATTCCCTGTACACAGAAAAAAGACGCGTGGTCCTTGCATAAAGGCTGTGGGTGCAGAATATGCTCGTTTGTCGTAAACTATAGCCGATCTTCATGTAAGCATAAATTCTATGGAAATTCTGGACAAAACCATCCAACTCCCATTTTTCTGGAATGAGCTCGCCCAAGCCGAACGCTGCGCTTTGCTCCTGGACTACGACGGTACACTGGCGCCCTTTGTGGTCAAACGCAATGAAGCCAAGCCCTATCCAGGAGTGGCGAAGCTGCTGCGTCCGTTGGTCCAGAGTCCTAAATGCCGCACGGTCCTCGTAAGCGGCCGGCCGGTTTCGGAAGTTATCGCCCTTTTGGGCGTGGTACCTCATCCGGAGATCTGGGGTTGTCACGGTTGGGAGAGGATGTTATCCACCGGCGAACTCCTTCGTCCGAATCTGGATGTGGAAATGCAGTTGGGACTTGGGGAAATGCAGGCCTGGGCCGAGGGGGAGGGCCTGGGCGAGGCTTTGGAAATCAAACCCTATAGTATTGCCTTTCATTGGAGAGGCCGCGAGGGGACCGGTTTTCATCTTCAGATGGATCGAGTCCGGCAGCAGTGTATTGAAGCGGCCAAGAAGTGGCCCCTGGAATTCCACGAATTTGACGGCGGCTTGGAGATCCGGGCTGCAGGGCGCAACAAGGGCACGGCCGTGGAGGCAATCCTGCAGGAGATCGACGGGAAAGATCCGGTGGCCTACCTTGGCGACGACAAGACGGACGAAGATGCCTTTCAAGCTCTGGGTGAACGCGGGCTCTGTGTGTTGGTCCGGCCTGAATTCAGAGAAACCCGGGCGGATTTATGGGTCAAACCGCCGGAAGAGCTGCTGGAATTTTTGGGAAAATGGCTGGAAGCCTGTGAGGCAAAACGATGACAACTTTAGAGAAGCGGCTTGTTGTGGTCTCGAATCGTTTACCGATTGTGGTGACCCGCGAAGGGGAATCCTGGGAGATCCGGTCCGGCTCCGGAGGTTTGGTTACAGCTCTTGTGCCTGTCATGTCCGCAAACCGCGGGCTCTGGATTGGTTGGTCAGGTGTGGAGGAGGAGGGGGCTCCAGTAGAAGCTTTGCTCAAGGAGTACAGCCAGAAACAAACCTACGATATTCGTCCGGTCTTGCTGAGCCCGGATGAGGCCAGCAAATTTTATCGCGGATTTTCCAACGAAACACTTTGGCCTCTCTTTCACGATTTGCTGGGGCAGTGCAAGTTTGAAAGCGACGCCTGGGATGCGTATGTCAATGCCAATCGCCATTTTGCCGAAACGATTGCAGAGTCTCTGAGGCCGGACGATGTGGTCTGGATTCACGATTACCAACTGCTCTTGGTGGGCCGGCAATTGAGACAACTTGGAGTGACGCAGCCTATCGGTTTTTTTCTCCACACTCCGTTTCCTTCCCAGGACTTAATAGCGCGTCTGCCGTGGAAGCGTGAACTGATGAGCGCTCTCTTGGACTATTCCGTGGTCGGCTTCCAGACTCTGAGGGACCGGCGTAACTTCCGGCGTTGTGTGGGCGCCCTGGTTCCGGGATCTGAGATTACACGCAAGGGCAGGCAACGGATTATTCGCCATGCCGGACGCATCACACGGGCTTGGCACAACCCTATCAGTATTGATTTTGCGGAGTTTAATGATGCCGCAGACACACCCAAGATCAAAGAATGGGCGGAAAAGATCCGGCAGGAAGTGAGTGCGAGCAAACTTATTCTGGGTCTTGATCGCCTGGATTACACAAAGGGCATTCCCGAAAGATACCATGCTTTTGAGAAGATGCTCGAACAGCATCCGGAGCTGCACGGTAAAGTGTCCCTCTTGCAAGTGGTTGTGCCCAGCCGTACCCGTGTGCCGGGCTACCAGAATCTAAAGGGTTTGCTGGAGGGTTTGGCCGGGCGCATTAACGGCAGGTTTGCCCGCCACGGCTGGGTGCCTATCCACTACATGTTTCGCGCTTTGGATCGTGAGGAGCTCTTGGCCCATTACCTGGCTTGCGAAGTTTGCCTGGTAACACCGTTGCGCGATGGCATGAATCTCGTGGCCAAGGAATACTGCGCTGCCCGTGTGGATAACCGGGGTGTGCTTGTTTTGAGTGAGTTCACCGGTGCGGCCGATGCTTTGTCTAAGGGTGCGTTGGCGGTCAATCCGTATCACTTGGAGGGTACGGCGGAGGCCTTGTATCAGGCCCTCACTATGGATCCGGAAGAACAATCTAAACGCATGACCCTTTTGCGCTCCGAGATTCGCCGCAACAATGTGCATAAGTGGCTGGTAGGATTCATGGAATCTCTTTACGGCGCCGATGAAGAACCTGCTGCGGAGTAGCCAGGGCGATGAAGCTCGAACAGCTTTACCAATCCAATAAACCCGATATCTCCATTGAACTTTTCCCCCCAAAAACGCCTCAGGGCCTGGAGGCTTTGTGGAAGCAGGTGGATCGTTTGCGTCTTTTTGACCCGGCCTTCTTTTCTGTTACCTATGGCGCTGCGGGGAGCACGCGGGACCTTACGCTGGATCTGGTGGATCAACTGAAGAATCGCCTGGCTTTAGAGACCGTATGTCATCTGACTGTGGTGGGCCAGTCCAAAGAGGAGATTCATTCGAACCTGGAGTTTCTCAGAGACAAGGAGATTCCCAATATCATGGCTTTGCGCGGGGATCCTCCCAAAGGTGAAAAGGAGTTTAGTGCGCATGCGGATGGGTTTCACTATGCTGCGGATTTGGTTGAGGCTGCTGCGAGCTATCATTACTTTTCCATCGCCGTAGCCGGTTTTCCGGAGCTCCACCCGGAGTCCCCGGACCGCCGGAGCGATATTGCCTATCTTAAGAAAAAGGTCGATGCCGGAGCCAGCGTGATTGTGACCCAACTTTTTTTTGATAACGCCCACTTTTATGAATTCCACGATGCCGCGCGCAAGGCCGGCATTAAAGTGCCGATTGTCCCTGGGATTTTGCCCATTCTTTCCCGGGATCAAGTGCAGCGATTCACAGCTATCTGTAAATCCACGATTCCGGACAAGGTCTCAGCCCGGCTCGAGAGACTCAAGGAGGATGAGGCGGCTGCCACGGAATACGGAATCGAACTTGCCACCGAACAGGCGCAAGGTCTCCTCGATTTTGGATGCCCGGGCCTGCATTTCTACTCGTTGAATAAGTCGGGATCTGTTGAAGTTGTGCTGAAGAATCTTGGCCTTGCGGTTTGACTTGCAGGCTGAGTCAGGGACGGTTCTTAGCGTCTGCTGAACTCCACGGGCCGTAAGAACCTCCCTATAAGCTACTTGCGCAGGAAGAGCTCAATTTCCTTGGAATACAGGAATCCCTTCCGGCTCTCCACTTTAAACCCCACATCCTTGACGACTTTGGTGATGAGGAAGGGCGTATAGAGCGTCCAGTGAATGCCGCGCTCCTTTTTGAAGGACAGATTCATCCACTTGTGCCAGAACCAGTCCAGATCGATCACCAAGTTGAGTAGCACGAGAGGGAACCACTGGCAGTTGGGAACTACCAGGCGCATGGTGCCGCCGGGTTCGAGGCAGCGGTAGCATTCCTTGAGGACAAAGTAGGGATTTTTGACGTGTTCCAGGGAGTTGTCACTATTGATAAAACTGAGTTGGTTGTCTGCAAAGGGGACGCCGTCATCGCAGTTGTGCAATAGGTCGGGATTGTATTTGGGATTAACGTCCATCCCAAAGCACTCGGGGTACTTCTGGTCCGGGAGGCCGCAACCGATGTCAATGCGCTTTACATGAGACAGATCAGACATTTGTGGTTCTCTCATTAAGGGACAGATCTCCTTCGGAGATATGTCCCTTGGTCTATCCGCCAGCTAAGCGGCGCGCTCGCGTACTTTCTTCTGGACAGTTTCCTTGCCCAAGAACAACTTGAGATAACTCAGCGTAATTCCGAATAACGACTTAATCATGGGCCAGCTTTTCATTTCCTTGGCAATGCGCAGGAGCGGCTTGGGCCTGAAAAAGAATTCGCGGTTTGCAGTCTTAAGAGCTTGATAAATATCCTCGGGCTTAAGATGACCGTAGTCTACCACAGGAGAATAGTTCTGATCGTAATCTTCCCAGGCCGCTTGTTTGACCAGCCAGCCGTTGGCTTCGGCCTGGCGATGGAATTCCGTCCCGGGATAAGGACTGGCAATGGCGAAATTGGCGATGGTGATCGGCAGTTCCTTGGCCATATCAATGGTGCGCCGGATCGTTTCGTGCGTTTCGCCGGGATTGCCGAACATGAAGTAACCCCACACCTCGATGCCCGCATTGTGAATCATGTGAGCGGCCCGGATATTCTGTTCAACCGTGGCCCGCTTTTGGACATTGTCAAGGATTGTCTGGTCAGCGGTCTCAAAACCCGGCGCGATCATCCAGCATCCGGCCTTCTTCATCATTCCCACCAACTCCTCGTCCACCCGCGCCACATGGGTGTTACAGCACCACTTGATTTTGAGTCCGCTCTCGATAATGAGTTCGCAGAGCCGCATCACCATGCGCCGGTCCGCGGTAAAGGTGTCGTGGTGGAACATCACATGCTTCATACCCAGGTCGTGGAGTTGCTTGACCTCTTTAAAGAGGATTTCAGCGCTGCGGTTGCGCACGCGGCTTTCCCACATGACAGTCTGCCTGCAATAGATACACCGGTAAGGGCAACCGCGGCCTCCCTCAATAAAGACATAGTTGCCGAAAAAGGGCATATAGTATTTGTCCAAGGGAAGCAGCTCATAGGCCGGGGAGGGAAGGGAATCCAGGTCTGCAATAAACGGGCGCTTTCCGTTCCGTACCGGTTCGGTTCCGCGCCGCCAGGCAATGCCTAGAATATGGCCCAAATCCCCGGTTCCTTTTTCAATTTCCAGAATGAGTTCGCGCAGAGCTTCCTCCGCCTCGTTCATCACGCAGTAATCCACGCAGGGGAAGTCCCGGAGAGACTCAAGCGGTTTGTCCGTGATATGGGGGCCGTGGGCAATGGTGATTGAGCCCTGGGCCTTGGCGTAAAAGAAAAGCCGCATGTCGTTATTGAGTGTGGTGGAGATTACATTCGCAACCACGTAGCGGGGTTTGAGGTCCTGGACACGGAGCTCCAGCTCCTCCCAACTCAGACGCGAAGCCACGGAATCAATAATTTGCACGGTGAATCCGGCATCCCGCATGACTGCGGCTTCCCAGGCTAAATTGGTCTGGGGCCAGATCATGTGTTCCCGCGTCTTGCGGCCGGAGCGGTTGATATCACGGATGATCCAGTCCTTGTCCGGCGAGGGCTGGTTCACAAAGAGAATGTCGACCTTGGATGAGTTCATGGATGCTTTCCCAGGGGGTGGGCCCGCCGTAGCGCTAACTGACTAATCTTGTTATACTAAGCACCAATTATACGCGCCCAAGGGCACAGAGTCAATGTTAGTAAGGATATTAATAAACAAATTAACTTCTGTTTCCACTTGAGTTATCCACTTTTATGAAGCGACTCCTCCGTTCATTCCTAATCAGCCTCTTTGCCGTGGGCGCGGCGCTTTGCTTGGGTTTCGGCATTTACCAGCTGACTCAGCTGGCTCGTCTGCCCGAGCAATTTGTGAAGCCGCTGGAGACTCTGGCTCCCTTTGCGGAAGGGGAACAGATGCGCTTCAAGATTTATTGGAAGCGTGTACGCATCGGTTCGGCAGTCATGACCTTTTATCCGAATGTTGATTTTGAGGGACAGAGGCTGCATAAGATCGTGGTCGCGTTGGATACCGCGACCTTCGACGACCGGGAGGAGATCTATCTTTCCCCCGACAATTTCCTGCCTGTAAAGATTTTCCGCGATATCCGCCAGATGGGTGCACGCAAGAAGATTGTTGAGGACTACGATCAGCTGAACAAGCGCGTCACCGTGACCCAGGAGGGCGCGGACCGCGAGCCCACGGTAATCGAGCGGGCAGGTCCCTTGCACAACGTGATCTGTTTGATTTATCTTGTGCGGCAGACCGAGTCTTTTGCTCCGGACTGGAATCTCAATGTGTTTTTGCCGACCGTGGACTTTGACCTGAAATTTTCCGGGTCCGAAAATGTTGAGGTCCCTGCCGGGGACTTTGAGGCCCTGGCCTTTACAGGCAACCCCAACGAGTTTCGCCTTTGGGCAAGCGATGACGCGCGGCGTTTGCCGCTGAAATTCCGTTCCGCAGGACTCCTGAAGTATGAGGCGGTCCTGACGGATTTTGGTCTGGCGACGGATGGAGAGGCTAAAGAATCCGATGGCTGATCTGGCTCCTATCCTGAAAACCATGTCCCGGCTCACTCAAATCAGCGGGCCGCTCATCACCCGGTACTTTCGCCGGCCTATGGAATTCGAAGAAAAACAGGATCAGTCTCCGGTTACCGTCGCTGACCGCGAGGCCGAGGCTGCGATCCGCAAGGTCTTGGAAGAGGAATACCCGGACTGCGGGATCCTGGGGGAAGAGTACGGTCACAGCCGGCCTGACGCTGAACGCCAGTGGATTCTGGATCCCATTGACGGCACCAAGAGTTTTATCAGCGGGACTCCGCTATTCGGCACCTTGATCGGTTATCTGGAGGCGGGAGTGCCCCTGGCCGGTGCCATGCACTTGCCGGTATTGGGCGAGCTCCTTTTGGGTACAGATGAATCGTGTACGCTCAACGGCATTCCGGTCAGAGTGCGTTCTTGTGAACACCTTTCCCGTGCCACTCTTCTGACGACTTCAGTGCGCTCCATTGAGCAGCACAAGGATCCGATAGCCTTTCATTCGCTGGTTCAGCGCGTAAAGCTTTTCCGAGGTTGGGGCGACTGCTTCGGATACTATCTTTTGGCCACGGGATACGCGGATATCATGGTGGATCCCATCGTCAATGCCTGGGATATTCAGCCCTTGATTCCGATTGTGCGCGGTGCGGGCGGTAAGATCACAGACTACGAGGGTGGAGATCCTGTGCAGGCCGACAGTGCCGTAGCTACGGCCGGGGCGATCCATCAGGAAGTGATTGAGATGTTGCGGGGATGACCGCTACGCGAAGCGGTAAGGGAGAGCGGATTCTACGGCTGCGACTTGTTCCTTAGCCTCCAGCAGCTGACTCAGCGGATCCCACTGGCCTCCCGCTAAAGCAGCTCGCGCCGATTCCGGCATATTAAATTGCATTTTCCGTTCGCCGAAACGGACCTCACTTTTCTCCAAATCAATTTCAATTTCCAGCTTGGGATTTGCGTCGACCGCCTGGGCCAGAGCTTCGCGATCTGTAGCGCTCAGGACTGCGCAGGGGATTCCCAAGGTGGTGCAATTCCCGAAAAAGATTTCGGCAAAGGATTCGGCAAGGACCGCACGCAGCCCAAAGTGGTACAGGGACTGCGGAGCGTGCTCTCGCGAAGAGCCGCAGCCAAAATTCTTGCCGGAAATCAAGATAGAGGCCCCTTTGTGGGAGGGAGCATCCAGCGGGTGTCCTTTGGAGTTGCCGTCCTCATCAAAGCGCGCGTCATAGAACGCGTACTCGCCGAGCCCGTCAAAGGTCACGCATTTCATGAAACGGGCCGGAATAATGCGGTCCGTATCCAGGTCATCGCCGGGCACATAAACCCCGGTGCCTCTTAGTTGTTTGATTTTTGCCAATGCCATATTTCTTTACTCCGTCCCAAAGACTTCACGTGCGTCTGCGACTTCACCGCGAATCGCCGCGGCGGCCACCATTACGGGGCTCATCAAGAGAGTGCGTCCCGAGGGGCTGCCCTGGCGCCCCTTGAAGTTTCGATTACTGGAGGAAGCGCAGATCTGATCGCCGATGAGCTTGTCCGGGTTCATTGCCAGGCACATCGAACAGCCGGGCTCTCGCCATTCAAATCCGGCCTCTGTGAAAATCTTGTCCAGCCCTTCTTCTTCGGCCTGCTGGGCCACACTCATGGACCCGGGCACAACCAACGCCTTCACACCCTGGAGAACTTTGTGGCCCTGCACATGCTTGGCAACCTCGCGGAGGTCGGAAATACGGCCGTTCGTGCAGCTGCCGATAAAGGCCACATTGATCGGTGTACCCTCAATCGGCGCTCCGGGTTTGAGCTTCATGTATTCCAGAGCCTCTGCTATTGAGGCGCGTTCTGCTTCGGGCGCAGAGTTCACGCTGGGCACGTTCTCCTTAACCGAAATGGCCTGGCCGGGATTGATGCCCCAAGTCACGGTGGGCGGAATCTCTTCACCGCGGATTTCCAAGACATCGTCGTATACGGCATCCGGATCTGATGCAATGCTCTTCCAATAGGAGAGTGCTTTGTCCCAGGCCGCGCCCTTGGGAGCGTAGCGCCGGCCCTTCAGATATTCAAAGGTGGTTTCATCCGGGTTGACGTAGCCTACGCGCGCGCCTCCCTCAATAGACATATTGCATAAGGTCATGCGCTCTTCCATGCTCATGTTTTCGATCACGTTCCCGCCGTATTCATAGGCATGTCCCAACCCGCCATTCACCCCCAGAATGCGGATAATATGCAGGATGACATCTTTGGCGTAAACTCCGGGCTTCAAGGAACCTGTGACATTGATCCGCCGCACCTTGAGTTTGCCCATGCGCAGGGTTTGGGTGGCCAGCACATCGCGCACCTGGCTGGTGCCGATCCCCATGGCAATGGCCCCGAAGGCTCCATGTGTGGCTGTGTGGGAATCCCCGCAAACCGCTGTTACACCCGGCTGGGTCAGACCCAACTCAGGTCCCACCACATGCACAATGCCTTGGAGCCCGCTGGACACATCAAAATAGGTGATGCCGTGCTCGGCGCAATTCTTCTTGAGGGCCACAATCATGTTTTCGGCCAGGGCGTCTTGAAAGGGGCGTTCCAGGGTATCGGTGGGGATGATGTGGTCCACCGTGGCAAAGGTGCGCTCCGGAAAAGCCACGGGCAGATCCAGTTGACGCAGCATGCCAAAGGCCTGGGGACTGGTGACCTCGTGAATGAGGTGCAGCCCGATGAAGAGCTGGGTTTGCCCGTCAGGCATTTCGCGGACTGTGTGGGCATTCCAAACTTTGTTAAAGAGACTTTCACCCATGAGGATTGCTCCGTGCTCCAGGAATTCTGAACTTAAAGAGCTAAAAGGATATCATAACCGGGCGCTTTGCGGTAGAATACCGGATTTGAGCCGTCCTTATGAGATAAATCATAAAAATTTTGCCTTCCGTTTACATCAAAGGAGAATTTTATGAACGCAAACAAGAATTCCCCGGTGAGTGAGAATATCAGCTGGCACCACGGGAATCTCACCACAGAACAGAGGCTTGAAAAACTGGGCCAGCGGGGTGCGGTGGTCTGGTTCACGGGGCTGTCCGGGTCGGGCAAGTCCACGGTGGCCCGCGAGGTGGAGCTGGCTTTAGTGGAGAACGGCATCAACGCCTTTGTGCTGGATGGCGACAATATCCGGCATGGTCTCAACAGCAACCTGGGTTTTTCGCCTGAGGACCGCACGGAAAATATCCGCCGCATCGGGGAGGTGGCCAAGCTTTTTGCTCAATCCAATGTGGTGGTGCTTACGGCTTTTATCTCTCCGTATAGAGAAGACCGGGACCAGGTGCGGGCGCTCCTTCCTGCTGGAGATTTCTTGGAGGTATTTTGTGACGCGTCTTTGGAGGTTTGCGAGGAACGGGATCCCAAAGGTTTGTACAAGAAGGCGCGCGCGGGAGAGATCCCGCAGTTTACGGGTATTTCAGCGCCCTATGAGGAGCCTGAGAGCGCCGAGCTTGTTTTGGACAGCGGTAAAGAGAGTTTGGAGCAGAGCACGCGCCGTGTCATTGAGTTGCTTGCTGAGCGCGGTATTATCTAAACAATGGAAGTGACCCCGACTTTACTCAAGCAAATCGAATCCAAAGCCGCTCCCGAAGACCTCCTTGTTGAGGTCTTCGGGCTCTTGGGCGATCGTGCGGCCCTCGGCACCAGCGGCCAACTGGCCGGAAGCGCCATCCTGGATATGGCCGTGGGAGCCGGCTTGCATCCCCGCGTCTACACCCTGGATACCGGCCGCCTTTTCCCCGAAACCCTCGAGTATTTTCAGACCCTGGAAAAGAGATACGGGCTCCGGATCGAGCGTTTCACTCCGAATAAAGCTAATCTGGATCAGATGATTGCCCGGCACGGAGAAAATCTCTTCTTTGATTCCAAAGAAAAGCAGGAACTCTGTTGCCGTTTGCGCAAGGTGGAACCCAATCTAGAGGCTTTGGCGACCCTCGATGCCTGGGTTACGGGTTTGCGGGCAGATCAGTCGGAGCACCGTGCCGGGGTCAGGCGCTTGGAAATGATTTCATTGGATTTTCCAGAGGGCAGCCGTTCTTTGCTCAAAGTGTGTCCTTTGGCCGATTGGACCGAGGCTCAGGTTCGGGCCTATCTCGAAGAACACAATGTGCCTTTGCATCCCTTACTCGAGTGGGAGCAGAACGGTTGGCGTTATGAATCCCTGGGCTGTGTGATTTGTACGACACCCATCGGCCCGGGGGAGCCGCGCCGCGCCGGGCGTTGGCGTTGGTTTAATCAAAGCGTTGCGGACGACAAGAAGGAATGCGGACTGCACCTGCCTTACCCGGAGCCCGGGGCTTCATGAGTCCCTCGGAATTTTCAGAACCCTACCAATCCTTTGTCCGTGTGGCGAGCCGGCTCTCTCTTAAAGCCGGACGCCGAATCATGGAACTCCTCGAAGACCTTCCGGAAAAACAAATCAAAGCTGATCGCTCGCCTGTGACTGTGGCGGATTTTGCCGCGGATCAGATTTTGCGGGATGGTTTGAGTGCGGCTTTTCCCGATCACCGGGTGCTTACCGAGGAATCCGGGTTGGCCGGGCCCGAAGGGTCCAGGTATATTTGGGTGGTCGATCCTTTGGATGGAACGCGTGCCTATGCGCGGGGAGAGCACGGTTTTAGCGTGATGGTGGGGTTGCTCGAAAACGGCGTCCCGGTCCTGGGTGTGGTGTTTGATCCCGTAGAGCAGTGCCTTTACCAAGCTGTCAAAGGCCAGGGTTGTGATGCGATACAAAACGGAGAGCGCCGTAAGATTAGAGTGACGGACCGGAGCGAATGGGACACCATGCGTTTGGTCGTGTCCACAGGCTTCCCTGAGGCCTTGTTGGAAAGCGTGGTAGGGGAGATGGGTTTTGAGGTCCTGCCTCCGATCAACAGCGTGGGGATTAAGGTGGCTTTGCTGGCAACCCAGAAAGGTGAGCTTTATCTCAATCATCACGGAGTGCACTACTGGGACACTTGCGCGCCTCTGGTTTTGATGCAGGAGGCGGGCGGGGAGTTCACCTCCTACGACGGCAGTGCCTTGGATTTTTCTATGAATGGGGTCTATAATCACGCCCATCCCACGTTTGCGAGCAATGGCCCGCGTCATGCGGATTTTGTGGAATACCTGAAGTCCAAGGTCGAGCTCCGGGACGGCCGACTCCACCTGAAGACACATTAACCAGGGACGGTTCTCAATTACTCTTTGCAGTACTTGAAGTTACGCGAGAACCGTCCCCATTGGAACGACTGGCCCCCCATGTTGCTTTACGGCAAGAACCCCATCCTCGAACGCATTCGAGCCAATCCTCAATCCCTCCAAGAAATTTATGTGCGAGCCGGGGCTAAGTTGCCGGAGCTTTTAAAAGCGGCACAGGACCAAGGGCTCCGGATTTCCGAACTTCCTGTCAGGGAGTTTGAGAAGCTGGAGGCGGGTGTGCATTCCCAGGGTGTGCTTGCCCAAGTGGCCTCCTTCAAGTACGCGGATTATGAGGCGCTGCTCAACGCGGATCCTAAACTCTGTCTCGTGTTTTTGGACCGGATCACGGATCCGCAAAACTTGGGCGCGATTCTGCGCACAACAGCGTGCTTCGGGGGTTTTGCCGTGGTCTTACCCAAGCACGATTCAGTGGAAGTCACCGAGGCGGTTTTGCGGGTGGCCAATGGCGGGGAGAACTATGTGCCTGTGGCGCTTGTGACCAATTTGGTGCAAAGCGTGGAACTGGCAAAGAAGGCCGGGTACTGGATCGGCGGCGCTGCGACAGCCGGCGGGCAGAGCCTGGACCAAACAGGGATTCTCTCACCCGCGGCCATCGTGTTTGGCTCGGAAGGCCGGGGCATTCGTCCGGGTCTGGAAAAGCATTTGGACTATTGCTTCAGCATCCCCATGGCAGGGGCAGGGCTTTCCTTGAATGTGGCGGTGGCTGCGGCCATCGTCTGTTATGAAGTCTGCAGGCAACTGGGCAGAAGGGACGGTTCTCACGGAACTTAATGCAGTGCAATGGGTTGGCGAGAACCGTCCCTGCTTCGGGCTAGACTCGGTAAACTCAGGACGATAAAGAAGGTACTCGCAATGAACACAGACTCCTTACTCAATTTTTTCGCAGAAGCCGGTGCGCTCAAGAATGTTCGCCGCAGCGGCTGGTGGCTTTTGGGCATCAAAGACGGCGAAAGTGTGGCCGAGCATTCGTTCCGCACTGCGCTTATCGGCTTTGTGCTGGCAAAACTCGAGGGCGTTGAGCTCTTGCCTACGGTGATGATGTGTTTAACCAATGATTTACACGAATCCCGCATCAATGATTTACACAAGGTGGGCCACCGTTATATTGATTTCAAGTCTGCGGAGCGCGCGGCAGCCAAAGAGCAGCGCGAACTCCTCCCCGAAGATCTTGCCTCAGACTTTGAAACCTGGGAAAAGAACCTGCAGGAACAAAATAGCCCCGAGGCGGTCGTGGCCCGGGACGCTGATCTTCTGGAATGCATGCTGCAGGGCAAGGAGTATGTGGATCGCGGTTACAAGAAGGCCGACGAGTGGATGCTGCGTCCCTATGCGCTGCTCAAGACCGAATCAGCCAAGAAGCTCGGCCGCGCCCTCCGGGATTGGGACAGCCAGACCTGGTGGCAGCACCTCAAGAAACTGGAAAGATAGCCCGCCCGGCGAGTCTGCTGTGCTCTCTACCAACTCCAGTACTTATCCCACTCTTTGTTGTAAGGTTCCGGATACGGATCGTCCTCAGTGGACACCAGGGACTCTTCATTTCCGGTCTTGGGCACTTTTTTGACCTCAGGCGGAGGGGCGATGACCGCTTCCTCTCCATCAGCAGAGAGCAACAAGGAGGGTTGGGAGCGGTCCTGCACGGATTTTGCCTCGAGCAAGTCGTAAATACGGATCTGTTCGGCGATTTCGGCTCGAAGCGCTTTCATCTTGTCTTCTTCATTCCAAAGTTGATATTCGGTGAGCCTGCGGTCAATGGTCCCAAAGGCCGCAAAGTGGGCTGTGTTTTGGGTCAGCAGCTCCTGGTATTCGGCCTCCTTGTATTCCAGATAAACAGAAGGGTGTACGAGGCCTTTTCCCGGCACAAAGTAGGTTTTCTTCGCTTCCTTAAGTTTGGAGGTATCGATGACCAAAGTAATGCCCGCTGCCGGGGCATCTGTTTTGGCGGATTCACCGGACTCGCCGGCTTCGCCGGGCTCAGTAGTTTTGCTCGGTTCGATTAACTCACCCGGTTCATTGCTGCGCAGGCTGCCCGCATGGGCAAGGGCAGTCAGAAGGAGGCTCGGGATCAGAATCCATAGCAGTGTAGGTAACTTCATTCACCTGTCCTGTGCCGCAGGCTCCAAATTTTGCTCAGGGCAATTGCAGTACAAATCAAGTATAGGGGATAAACCTGCAGGATGTAACGCGGGTACTCGAAGGCGCGCCAGCCCAAGCTAAAGGTAATCGGAAAGAGCGACAGGAGAATCGCCGCAGGCAGGAGGCGTCTCTGCGGGCTGAGAAGGCAGAGTCCCAGCCCCCAGAGCCCCAGGAGATTGAAAAACAGATGCAGGAGCTTGGGCCAAAGGATGGCGAATCGCCGGAGTGGGCTCGGCTGAACCTGCCAACGGAATAAATCGCTTTGCGTGATGGAAATCCCTTGGAGCAAAGTGCTCAGCAAAAATCCCTTGGCCGTATATTCGAGGACCGTGGGCAGACGGTGCATTCCGAAGACATAGTCTTTGTAGGAAATTTCTCTAGAGGGATCCTCCTCGATGCTCTTCTCGTAGTCGCTATAAGAGGTTTCAAGCATCTCCAAAGGCGCGTTCTTCATCTTGATTTGTCTGGAGAACGGCCAGCGCTGCGCGCCGCTAAGCTCCCACTTCACCATGGCATACACATATTTGGCGGGCACCCCGCTGTTGTTCCGGGAAAGACCTAAGGCAAGCGGGCTCAGGAGCAGTCCCGTCACTGCCGCGCTTCCGGTAAAGAAAAGAACAGCCTTGCGCCAAGAGATTTCCCTCCAGAGCCCCAGTGCGGTGGTGCCCAGGCTTGCAGGCAAGTTAGAAAACAGGGCGAGAGACGAGAGTGCGTTCCAGGCCCCGGCGCCGGCAACTCTTCTGAATCGGGCCGGCCCGGGAGCGCTCAGGATCCAGACCAGCCCCAGGGTGAGCAGGGTTAACAGCTCCAGCCGGTTTCCGCGCCCGCTTTCATAAATCAGAGTGGGGTTGAGCGCCACCACAGCGGTAATGATTGCGGCCCAGGTTCTGCCGAGAAAGCGCCGGGCCAGGGGATAGCTCAACACAATCACACCCAGGGACAGCAATGCGGAGACAAGGCGGATATGTGTTTCGGAACTTCCCGAGACCAGAAAGAAAAGATGGCAAATTAAAGGGAATAGCGGTTCGCGATACCCGAAGCTGTTTGAAAAGAATCCCGCGCCGGAACTGAAGAGGTCCATCCGGTCCGCGAACTGCTTCCATTTCCACGGATCTGTTTCCAGACCCAAGAAGATCAGGTGGGTGAGATTTTGGTAGCGCAAAAGCAAACCGATCCACAGAATGAGGCCGAGTTCCCAGGGTACGCGCCGCGCCCATACGGGTGAGAGCAGCCAAGGCAGGGCCAGCAAAGCGGCTGTGCTGAGGGCGACTCTCCAAAGTGAGGGAGTCACAAAGGCTGAGCCAAGCACGCTGGAAGCTTGCACGCTTTGGATTTCCAGCCAGTTCAGAGTCAGCAGGGTTTGACCGGTATTGTTAGACGCCCGGAATTCCAACTGGAGTTCGCCGTCCAGCGCTTTGGGCAGTTTGATCAGGAAGTCGCGCTTGTCCAGCCAGCGTGTGCGTGAGTCCAAAGGCACCCGGGTTCCATGGGCAATCAGATCCCATTGGCCCTCCAGATTGGGAACCAAGCCCCCGCCTGCGTAGGAGCGGCCGGATACAAAGAGGTTTTCGTCTTCCTTTACATGGATTCGGTATACGAGGCGGCCTTGGGT
>JAFGIU010000054.1 GCA_016929445.1 Candidatus Omnitrophota bacterium | reverse complement strand
GAGATTGAAAGGCACAACCGGCTCTATTATGTGGAATCGGTGCCCGAGATCTCCGATCCGGAATATGACCGTTTGCTTGCGCAGCTCGTGCGGCTGGAGCAAGAGTTTCCGCAATACGCGCGCGCAGATTCTCCGACTCAGGTGGTGGGCTCCGATGCCCAAGAGGCTTTTCCTGCGGTGGAGCACCGCGTGCCTATGCTCAGCATGGACAATACCTATTCCCCGGATGAGTTAAAGGCTTTTGATCAGCGGGTGCGCAAGCAGCTTGGGGAGGCTGCGCCGTATGTTGTGGAACTCAAAATTGACGGCGTGAGTGTTTCCTTGACTTATGAGAAGGGGACCTTGGTGCGCGGGGCCACACGCGGGGACGGGGTCAAGGGCGACGAAATTACGCGCAATCTGCTCACCCTCAAAAGTGTTCCGAACAAGCTGAGTTCTGCGGAGGCCCAGGCCCCGGCGATTATCGAGGTTCGCGGCGAGGTCTATATGCCGCTCAAGGCGTTTGCACGATTCAACGACACCCGCGAGGCCGCGGACGAGGCGCGCTTTGCCAATCCGCGCAATGCGGCTGCCGGTTCCCTTAAGCTTCTCGACAGCAAAGAAGTCGCCCAGCGCCCCTTGCAGTGGTTTGCGCATGGTGCCGGGGCTCTGGAGCCGCAAACTCATGAACTTCACTCGGATTTGCTGAAGTATTTGAAGAAACTTGGTCTGCCGGTTAACCCGCATACTTCCACCTGCAAGACGATTGAGCAGGTCATTGAGGTGTGTGATCAGTGGCGGCAAAAGCGGACCCAGCTGGATTATGAAATCGACGGCATGGTGGTCAAGGTGGATCCGCGCCAGGCCCAGGAGCGTTTGGGGCGCACGTCAAAGTCTCCACGCTGGATGATTGCCTATAAGTTTCCGGCGGAGCAGGCCACGACGCGGGTTAGGGAGATCCGGATTCAGGTTGGACGCACGGGCGTGCTGACGCCGGTGGCCGAGCTGGAGCCCGTGTTTCTGGCCGGGAGCACGGTGTCCAGGGCCAGCCTGCACAATGCGGATGAGATCAAACGTAAAGATGTGCAGATTGGTGACTGGGTGCGGGTGGAAAAGGCCGGAGAAATCATTCCGCAGGTGGTGTCGGTCTTAAAGGAAAAACGCGACGGCAGCCAAAAGAAATTTCGTGTGCCCAAGAAGTGTCCGGCCTGCGGGAGCGATGTGGTCCGGGAAGAGGGCGAGGTCGCAGTGCGATGCCCTTCCGTTACGTGTCCTGCGCAGATCAAGGAGCATATCCTGCATTTTGGGATGCGCCAGGCCATGGATATCGAAGGTTTGGGCAATGCCTCGGTGGACCAACTCATTGATCAGGAATTGATTTCCGATGTTGGGGATCTGTATGCCCTGCGTGTCGAGGATCTTGCCTCACTTGACCGCATGGGCCGGAAATCGGCCGAGAACTTGGTGCGTGCGATTGACCGGAGCCGGGACCAGGGTCTGGAGCGCCTGCTTTTGGGGTTGGGGATCCGGCATGTGGGTGCGCATGTGGCGCGCGTCCTGGCCCGGCATTTTGGTTCCATGGAGGCCTTGAGCGAAGCCGGTTCCGAAAGCATCGAGGCGGTTGAGGGGGTTGGGCCCATTGTGGCCGCGAGTGTGCGCCGTTTTTTTGAGGACCCCAAGGCCCGCCGGCTTCTGGCGGACCTGAAGAAGCAGGGTCTCAATACCAAGGCCGTTTCCCGTAGAATGGGGGAGCAGCCTTTGGCCGGAAAAATATTTGTGATCACGGGCACGCTTTCCGCCGTGACCCGCGCAGAGGCTGAGGAGCGGATTCGAAACCTTGGGGGAGCGGCTTCGTCCTCTGTGAGCAAAAAGACGGATGCCCTGATTGCGGGAGAAAATGCCGGAAGCAAATTGGACAAAGCCAAGAGCTTGGGAGTTCAAATCTTGACGGAACAGGAGTTCCTTAAACTGATTGGGGAGGGCTCATGAGGTATCGGTTCCTGCACTGGACCAAATTGGTCTTCTGCCTTTTGCTTGTTCTGGGGATAAGCCTAGCAAGTGTGGGTTGCAATGAGACCTTTCGTAGGAAATTTGTCCGGGAATCCAAGAATAAAACATCCGAAAGGCTGGTGCTGAAGACAGAAGATATGGAAGCGGATCCGTCCACTGACCGCTATCAAAAGCATTATTCTTTTTGGCGGCTTTGGCATAAGGACATGATACAGACCTTGCAGGATTCCATGAATTCCAGAGGAAGCTTCCAAGGCAAGAAGTTTTCGCGGGCCATGGAGGGTGCCTTGCTTGAACTCAGGCAGATGCAGCGTTTCTTGCCTGAGGAGTCAAAGTCGGTTTTGGACCAGGAACTCGATGAACTTCAGAAGACCGGTATGCGGGTATTGGATCAGCAGGGCAGGGACCGTATGCGCTCGGATGCCGAGCAGCGTTTAAACACGCAGATGAGGCGCATTCAGCGCGATTTTTCTTTTGATGAGGTCAGTTCGGTTCTGTTGGAACCCTCATCGTGAGACCTGCTCAGGCCGTGGCCCGGCACCCCTGGGTTGAGGACTTCCTTCTGCACTTGCAGGCGGAGAGGGGATTGTCCACCAATACCTTGGATGCCTACACCCGTGATGTCACGGCCTATGTGGAGTTCATCGGTAAGAAGGCAAAAACCAAGCGCAATCTGGAATATGCGGCTAAAGCGGATTTACGTGATTACCTGATTCACCTGCGCTCCTTGGGATATTCACCCCGCTCTATCGCTCGAAAGCTTGCGGCCCTGCGCACCTTTTACAAGTTCCTGGCGCGTGAAAAATACCTGGAACAAGATGTGGCCTCGGCCATTGACTCGCCGCGCCTTTGGCAACGGCTTCCGGAGTTTTTGAGTATTGCCGAGGTGGATGCGCTCCTGGATGCGCCGGATACTGAAACCTGGCAGGGCTTGCGGGACCGTGCGGCCTTGGAGCTCATGTATGCCTCGGGCTTGCGCGTTTCAGAGCTGGTCCAACTGACTTTGAGTCAGCTCAATCTGGAGATGGGGTACGTGCGTTGTATGGGCAAGGGCTCTAAGGAACGCATTGTTCCTTTGGGACGCACGGCAAAGGCTTTGCTTACGCGTTACCTAAAGGAGGTACGGCCCGATCTCCTCAAGCACGAGGACGATTCCGTGATTCTGACGCGTTTGGGTCGATCCATGTCCCGGCAGATGTTTTGGAAGATTATCGGGGCCTACGCCAAAGAGGCGGGGATCCGGAAGCATATTTCACCGCACACGCTCCGGCACTCCTTTGCCACGCATCTTTTGCAGGGGGGCGCGGATCTGCGCGTGGTGCAAACCTTGCTGGGGCATTCGAATATTGCGACCACGCAAATTTACACCCATTTGGACAAAGAGCATTTGAAGTCTGTGCACCGGAAACATCATCCTCGTCCCTAAACTGAAGGTGCGGATAAGCAAATCATGACTCAAAAACTTTCGCTGGAGGAGAAATTGCCCGCCGGTATTGTTGCCTTGCTGAAAACCGCAGGCGAAATTGCCGCGGAACGAGGCGAATCCGTGTATTTGGTTGGCGGATGTGTTCGCGATCTCCTGATGGGCTCCGGTGAAGTCGATGTGGATATTGTGGTGGAGGGCGACGGACCGCAATTTGCCCGGGATTTGGCCGGAAAGGTTCAGGGGGAGTTTCAGGTGCATCAGCAATTCGGGACAGCTACGGTGATTTTGCCGGGTGGGTTGCGTGTGGATGTGGCTTCCTCCCGCTTGGAAACTTACTCCGAATCTGCGGCCTATCCCAAAGTCAAGGCGGGTTCGATTCAAGACGATCTGGCCCGGCGTGACTTCAGTATCAACGCCATGGCCGTGTCTTTGATGGCCGATCACTGGGGGGAAATTCTGGATCTGCACAAGGGGCAGCAGGACCTGGAGCAGGGTCTGGTCCGCGTGCTCCACGACAAGAGTTTTGAGGATGACCCGAGCCGGATGCTGCGGGCAATCCGTTTCTTGCACCGTTTTGCCGGTCTTGAAGGCCGGGCTCCGTTTCGTTTGGAGGATCGCACTGCCGGGCTCATGGAGCAGGCCTTGGAAGGCGGTTATCTGAGGCGTTTGAATGCGGGCCGGATTCGTAAAGAGATTGTCTCCATGGCCAATGAAAAGAACCCTCTCGATTGCCTGTTGCGCCTCACTGAATTCCTGGAGAGGGCTTTTCGGAGATAGGGGATGATCATCGGTATTGTGACCTTTGACTTGTCTTTGCCGGAGTGCCATTCGCTCAAGGAAAAGCGCATGTTGCTCAAGAGTCTCAAAGCCCGTCTCCGGAATCAGTTCAATATTTCGGTCTCTGAAGTGGACTGGCAGGATAAATGGCAGCGTTCAACGGTGGCTGTTGCTGCGGTGGGCACAGGCAAGCGGGATCTTAATTCGATGCTGAGTCATGTAGTGGAAAGTGTGCGATCCGATCCGCGTTGGGTGATCTTGGATGAATCTTTGGAATTGATTTAAAGGGAGGGACAGACGATGCCGAGAGCAGATAAAGTGGGTAAAGAGCTGCAAAAGACAATCAGTACGATTTTGGCGGACGAAATTTCCGATCCCAGGCTTGGATTTATTACAGTGACCTACGTGGGTTTGACCTCCGATTTACGCTATGCTAGAGTTTTTTGGTCTTTTCTGGGTGACCCTTCGCAGCAAAAGGCCGCTGAAAAGGGATTGGAAAGCGCTCGAGGTTTTGTGCGAAAGCTGGTGGGACAGCGAGTGCGGCTCAAGTATGTTCCGGAGATTGTCTTTATTCATGATGATGGCCCGGAGCGTGTCGAGCGAATTGCCCAGGCCCTGAAATTGTCGGATCCGGATGCCCCCCCTGATGAGGATCAAGAATGAACCCCAAGGCCATACTGGACATTATTGAAAAGTACGACCGCTTCCTGGTGGCCTGCCATGTCAATATGGAAGGGGATTCCTTGGGGAGCCAATTGGCCCTTGCTTCTTTGCTGCGTAAGCATGGCAAGCAGGTGATCACAGCCAATGGCACGGCAGTGCCTGATTCGCTCAAGTTCCTTTCCGGCTGGCCGGATGTAATTATCGATCCGGGTACAACGGATTTGGCTGAAGTCCAGTGCATGGTTGTGGTGGACTGCCCGCATTTGAAGCGGATCGGCCCGGTGTACGACGCCCTTCCTCCGGACGTGTTTATTGTGAATATCGATCACCACGTCAGTAATGAGCAGTTCGGACATGTGAACTGGATTGATGGTTGTGCCGCGGCTGTGGGCGAGATGATTTACGATCTCTTTGAGGCTAGCGGACATCCCATGGATGGAGATGCCGCCCTGGCTCTCTATACCTCTATAATGACGGACACCGGTTCCTTCCGTTTTTCCAACACCACACCCGGTACCTTGAAACGTGCGGCTGCGCTCCTGAACTATGGAATTAAGCCTCACGAGGTTTACGGGCATGTGTACGAGTCGCATACGCAGCAGGAGCTGGCTCTGCTGAAAGAGGTGCTGGGAAATCTGCAGCTCACAGATAACAACCAAGTGGCTACGGCTTGTGTGACTCTCGAGATGATGGAGCGTTGCGGGGGGCGGCCTGAATCCAGTGATTGGTTTTTGGACATTACCCGTTCGGTGGGTGTAGTTCGCGCCACCGCGCTCTTGACCGAACTCGACCCCGGGCGCATCAAGATCAGCCTTCGCTCCAAGGGCTTTGTGGATGTCAACCGCGTGGCCTGTTTTTTCGGAGGAGGAGGCCATCGGGCTGCTGCAGGGTGTACGATCGAAAAGCCTCTGGCCGAAGCGCGGGAACTCCTCGTGGAACAAATCCGCAGAGCTGTCTCCGAAGCCTCTCCTGCAGAGTTATGACCCAGACCGCTCTTCAACAGGGCGGGATTTTTCTCGTCGACAAGCCTAAAGGTCTGACCTCCCATGATGTCGTGGATGTGATGCGGCGCAAATTGGGAATTCGGCGCATTGGTCATGCGGGCACTCTGGACCCCTTGGCCGAAGGCCTGCTGGTTCTTCTTGTCGGCCGTGCCACCAAGTACTCTGCATTCTTGTCCGGGCAAGACAAGGTGTACGAATCCACCGTGGTCTTTGGCCGGCAAACTGAAACCGGAGACAGTGAGGGTGCAGTGGTCCGGGAAATAGATCCGGGCCTTGAGCCCTCGGTCGAAAGATGGGAAGAGGCCCTGGACCGGTTTCGGGGTGAGATTCAGCAAGTGCCTCCGATGTATTCTGCCCTCAAACACAAGGGCCAGCCTCTGTACAAGCTGGCGCGCAAGGGCAAAGTGATAGAGCGTGAGGCGCGAACTTTGCATGTGCACCGCTTTGAAGTAACTGCTTCGCGTTGGCCGGAAGTGGATTTGATTATTGAATGTTCGAGCGGGACCTATGTCCGGACCTTGGCTGAGGATTTGGGCAGGGCCTTGGACTTGCCTGCGTACTTGTTTTGGTTACGCCGCATCCGTTCGGGTAATTGCTCGCTGGATCAGGCAAAGCCGCTTCAGGAATTATTGGACTCACCCGAACCGGAGCTGATGAAAGTCCTGTTCAAACCCACTGAGTTGGGTCTTCCGGAGGATCCCAAGGCCTGTGGAAGTCCGAAACTTTGATGAGCAGCTCAAACCGCTGTTTCCATCCCCGGTTTTGACTCTGGGGGTCTTTGACGGCGTGCATCGGGGCCACCAGGCTTTGTTAAGCCGCGTAGTAGGGGAGGCCCGCGCCTGCGGGGGGACCCCTGCGGTTTTGACCTTTGCCCCGCATCCGTTATCTGTTCTGCGTCCCGGGGACTCACCCGAGCCTTTGGCCCCCTTGGAAATCCGCTTGCGCTTGTTTGAAGAGAACGGAATTGAATTCGCGGTCCGCGCTGCTTTTACTCCGCAAATGGCGGACCTTGATGCGGAGATCTTTCTGCAGCAGGTGGTGGAACGGATTGCGCCTGCGCGCATTATCGTCAGCAGCGATTTCCATTTTGGAAAGAATCAATCCGGGGATGTGCAGTTTCTTAAGAAGTCAGGACCCAAGTACGGTTTTGCGGCCGAAGAATTTGGGCTCGTCCTGCATCACGGCGTTAAGATTGGCAGCCGGGGGATCCGGGATGCAGTCCGTTTGGGTGACCTTAAGACCGCAGCAGAGCATTTGGGCCGGCCCTATTCTGTGGTGGGGAAGGTGGTCCCCGGAGATCAGATCGGGCGGCATATTCAGGTACCGACTGCAAATATTGATCTCAAATCTTTGGTCCTTCCTCCTTCAGGTGTTTATGCCGTGAAAGTTTTGTGGGCAGGCGATTCCTATTTGGGCGTTTGTAATTTGGGTAAGCGGCCCACAGTGATTGAGCCGGGCGTGAATCACGAGACCCGGCTGGAAGTGCACCTCCTGGATTTTGAGGGCGATCTGTACGGCCAAAGCATCGAAGTTTTCTTTCACGATCGCCTGCGGGACGAGAAAAAATTCGCCGGCCTCGAAGAACTCTCCGTGCAGATTCGTCAGGACATCTCCAAAGCCCGCACTCTTCTCAAGTAGCCCTGTCATTCCCGCATAAGTCCCGGTGCTCAGCTTGCTGCTCAGCACCAAGCTCAACTTCTGAGTTGGGTGCCCCACCCTTTGACACCACAATATATTGTGGTCATTTTCAATATCTCTCCCACTTGTTGTTAAATTGAAAAATTTACACCTGGTGCTTGACACTGCCATGTGGGGGTTGTAAGCTTTGAGTGGAGAAAAGTGGTGGAAAGTGGGGGACACCCAGGACCACCAGTGAGGGATAAAGGCAGTGTTCTACGGCGAGTACGAGCATCAACTGGATTCCAAAGGCCGAGTGTTCATGCCGGCAAAGCTTCGGCAAGTTCTCGAGGCCCACGGAGTCCAGAAATGTTACGTCACTCGAGGCCTGGATCGCTGCCTTTTCCTTTATACGGGCGAGGAGTGGAAGAAGCAGGAGGAGCAATTCAAGGCCTTACCCATGACCAAGGCCTCAGCCCGGCAGTTCAACCGAATCTATTTTGGCGGCGCCACAGAAGTGGAATTTGACCGCCAAGGCCGCATCAATCTGCCGGCCCACCTCAAAGGATATGCCAGCATTGAAAAGGAAGTGGTTTTCATCGGCGTTTCCGACCGGGTGGAGATCTGGTCCCGGGAGGCATGGAGCTCTTATTTTGAAAAGTCCCAGCAGACTTTTGAAGAAGTGGCGGAACGGTTAGTAGACGGAGCACCGGATGACACAAAAGCCTAATAACCCAGCAGCGGCTCTGCCGCGCTAACCAGGAGGGTAGGCGATGTTTAGCGAGCCGGAATATTACACTCAACGATCGGGACACTTCGATGTCGACAAGTTGGACATGACAACCGAAGAGCTCCGCCGGCTTGGCACAGCGAGTGGCAACTTGAGAATCGTAGGGCTCAGTCCCTACGCGCTGTATTCTCTGCATTCACGGGATCGAGAGACTCCCAGAGCGGGCCTCTTTGATCATTCGATCAGGTAGTCGGCGATCGATCCTCTATGCCACGAACCTGTGATGCTGGCCGAGGTCTTGGAATTCCTGAGGCCTGCGCCAGGTGCAAAATTTGTGGACTGCACTGTCGGGGGAGCAGGGCATTCCGAAGCAATAATTGAAGGAATATCACCGGGAGGGGCCTTGGTTGCGGTAGACCAAGACCCTGAGAACCTAGAGCGGGCAAAACGCAGGCTAGGATCGTACAAGGAGAGAGTGAGCTATGTTCAAAGCAACTTCAGGCACCTTGGTGACAAGCTCCGTGACCTCGAGTTCAACCACATCCAAGGCGTCCTCTTCGATCTCGGGATCTCGTCGTTCCAGATCGAGAGCGCGGAGCGCGGTTTCAGTTTCCGGCTCGAAGGTCCCTTGGACATGCGCATGGACCCGGGGACGGGGAGCTCAGCGCGTGACTTGGTTCATGACCTTTCACGGAGAGACCTCGAAGCTTTGATTAGGGAATTTGGGGAAGAGCGCTTCGCAGGGCGCATAGCAAGGGCCATTGATGAGGCGCGGCAGAACCAACGGATTGATACAACCACCGAGCTGGCCGAAATTATCTTTCGAGCAGTGCCGGT
>JAFGIU010000053.1 GCA_016929445.1 Candidatus Omnitrophota bacterium | reverse complement strand
TCTTTAACGGAGGAAGCTCCTCTTTGACATACAAGTTGTTTGAAGCAGGGGAATCGGGTGATATCCGCGAGAGAGGTTGGGGAAAAGCCCATCGAGTCGGAGTCAAGGGCATTAAACCTTCGTATATTGAGTCCCAATTCAATGGCAAGTGGGTAATAAACCAGACTCCGATCCCCAGTCATGTTGAAGCGGCGCAGTTGGCTGCCGAAAGCATGAATGGGTCACAGGCGAAGATAGATTACATAGGGCACAGATTTGTTCATGGAGGCACTCTATTCCGGGAGTCTGCATATATTGATGAATCCAACTTGGACAAGCTGGAGAGCTGTTCGGAGTTGGCTCCGCTTCACAATCCGATCTCTTTGTCGGTTATCAAGAAGTCCATGGAGATCTTTCCGAAGGCAAAGCAGTTTGCGGTCTTCGACTCTGCTTTCCATTCGAGGATCCCGGTTTGTGCTCACACGTATGCGCTGCCGAGAAGGATTGTGGACAAGTATGCCTTCCGGAAGTACGGGTTTCACGGACTGTCCTATAGCTATGTGACGGAAGAAGTTCCAAAGTTTCTTGGCGCGGATTCTTCAGACTTCAATATGATTGCCTGTCATCTGGGCACAGGCGGCGCCAGTATCTCCGCTATTCAGAATGGCCGGTCGATAGACACCTCTATGGGCTTTTCCCCGTTGTCGGGGCTCATTATGAGCACGCGTGCAGGCGATGTGGATCCGTTGTTGGCGTTGGACCTTATGAAGGAAAAAGGCTATAGCCCAGAGATGTTGAATGAATTGCTGAACAAGAAAAGCGGACTTCTTGGGTTGTCGGGATTCTCGAGCGATATCAATGACATTGTGGAGAAGATGAAAGATCCCGAGCACCGGGAAAGAGCCGAGCTGGCCTTCAGCATGTATATCCATCGTCTGAAAAGATTTGTCGGCGGTTATGTGTTGATATTGGGCGGCAAGGTCGATGCCCTTGTGTTTACTGATGATATAGGAGTGCGGAGCCCGGTAGTGAGAGAAGCGGTGTGTAAAGGCATGGAATGGGCGGGCGTCTTTCTAGACATAGAGGTCAATAGTAAAGCGCATGGTCCCGAGCCTGCATTGCTGAGCTCCTCAGGCTCAAAAGTCTCTGTCGTGGCCATGCCGACCGAGGAGGAGTATGTGATTTGCCGCGAAGGTTTGCAGATGATCGGAGAAGTCAATGAATCAATCAGATAATGAGAGTGTGTGCTATTCGGAGATTCCGAAGTATGCGGTCTTGTATGCAATTCCATTTGAGTTATCGCAGAATGGGATGCGCAGACATGGACGAGAGGGAGCAGCGCATTTGCGGGCATATAAGGAGGCCTGCGCGCATTCGCCACGGCAGGTGCGCAAGCTCGTTAGTGTTCTTTTAGGAGATGAGACACACGTGGCCGCAATCCGGGACGGAAAGATTGTGGAGATGAGCGAGGGATACTCAAAGGAGGGAACGCTTATCTCTGCGACAGGTTGCGGAAATATCGACTTGTCGATCATCTTTCGGATGCTCGAGGATGGGTCTTCAATCCAGGAAATCAAAAACACTTTGGCGAAAGAGAGTGGCTTTTCCGCGCTTGTCGGCAGGCCGTGCAGTCTTCGCGAGCTTCTTTCAGGGCGGGGTGCCGTTTCGGCCGCAGCAAGGGGTGTTTATGCCCATCAGCTGCTTCAGCATATTGGAGCGAGTGTGGCGAGTTTGGGAGGAGTCGACCACATTGTGTTCACAGGAAGGAACGAGAACTCCTTCATGTCTTTCTCAAGAGAGCTTCTCCGCAAGTTTGAGTTTGCAGGCTGTAATATTAATGCGGAGGAAAACAACGCGTGCGGTCCGGTTTTGACGGAAAAGGGATCGGCCATTGTGGCCCTCTTCATTCTCCAATCCGATTAATCATTTCTCCTGTGACTGCGGCCGTCCTTGGCGGGAACCTCAATACCCAAGGCTTTGGTTTTTCTGTATAGAGAGCTGGGATTGATGCCGAGTTCCTTGGCTGTTCTCCTTCGATTGCCGCAGTGACGGTGGAGAGCGCTGGTTATGAGTGATTTCTCCATTGCCTCCAGGGTGAGACCGTTGCCGGATTCGGAAAATCCGGGAAGTGCATTCGCCTGTATGGCCGGAGGTAAGTGATGAAACTGGATGAGTCCTTCGTGGCAAAGCACAAAAGCATACTCGATAATGTTTTCGAGCTCCCGGACATTTCCCGGGTAGTCGTATTCCATGAGTCTGGCCATGGCCCCTGCGGACACTCCCGAGACATCTTTCCCCTGCAAGCGGTTGAATTTGGCCAGGAAATGCTGAATCAATAATGGAATATCTTCGCGTCGTTGCTGCAGATTGGGCAACTCCATCTGGACCACATGCAGACGATAGAACAGATCCTCCCGGAATGTCCCCTTTTTGACCAACTCCTCCAAGTTCTTGTTTGTTGCGGAGACGATCCTTACATTGGTGCGCACGGGCTCCACCGATCCGAGGGGTTCAAATGTTTTTTCCTGAAGCACCCGCAGCAGCCGCATTTGCATGGCAGATGAGATATCCCCGATTTCATCCAGAAAGAGTGTGCCTCCGTTGGCAACGGCAAAACGCCCGGGTTTGTCTCGTTTGGCATCCGTGAAGGCCCCGGCCTTGTAGCCGAACAGCTCGGATTCCAATAAGGAGTCGGGCAGCCCGCCACAGTTGATGGCCACGAAACGTTTTTTCCGGCGTGGAGATAGATTGTGGAGGGCTTGTGCAAAGAGCTCTTTCCCGGTTCCGCTGGGCCCGGCGATAAGAACAGGACTTTCGCTATTCGCGACTTTGGGCAAAAGATCAAAAAGCCGTACCATGACAGGACTCTGGCCCACTATGTCTGCGAAGGTGTACTTTTTCTCCAGTTTCTTTCGCAGCTCCTCGATTTGCCTGAGATCTTGAAAGGTTTCCACACCGCCGATGACGCGGCCATCCTGGTCACGAAGCACGGCTGCAGAAACTTTGATGGGAACCCGGTTGCCTGAGGCATCCACAATATAGACCGCTGCATTAGCCACAGCCTCATCGGTTGCCAGAGCCTGCCGGACCGCGCAAGCATTCTCGCAAATACTGGCACGGAATACCTCACAGCAAGGCCGGCCAATAGCTTCCTGTCTCGGGATTCCGGTTATGCCTTCGGCCGCTCGATTAAAGGAAGTCACTTTCCAGTCATGATCTACGGTGAACACGCCTTCGTTGACCGAGTCCAGGATGACATCTTGGCAAGTTTGGAGTGGGCTGTTCATGGTACGGAGCATAGCCCATAATCATGCAAATAACAAGGGCCTATTTTATCGAGTATTGCAAAATGCAATGAAGTACATTTTTGAAGGAGCTATTACTTGTGATATAAGATGTTGGAAACAAATGTTTTTAGTAAATCTGTGTCCGGAACCCTATGTTGGCACGCTTTATGCTCTTTTAGATGTATGAGAATTGCAATTCCGATTTGGTGCGGCCGGATTTCACCGGTTTTTGACGTAGCCGGGAATCTCCTCTTAGTGGATGTGGGAGAAGGGGGAGAGCTCAGGCGAAAGGAAGTCTCTCTTTCCGAAACAGAATTTTCCAGCCGGGTCAGGCGTATAGCAGAGCTTGAAGCTAATGTGTTGATTTGCGGGGCAATCTCCCAGCCGATGGAGGCAAGTCTAAATGCTGCCGGTGTCCGGGTTATAGGGGACACCTGCGGGCCTGTGGAAGAGGTGCTGCGTGCGTTTCTCTTGAGGCGTTTGTCCGATGGGACGTTTTCGATGCCCGGATGCTGTGGCCGCCGCCGGCGATTCCGGGGCGGAGGACCGTCTCTTGGACACAGGGGCAAAATAGGAAGGAACTGAAATGAGAGTCATTGTTACAGCCCAGGGCCCGGATCTGTCCTCGCAAGTAGACCCGCGTTTGGGCCGGGCCAAATTCTATTTGGTGGTGGATACAGAAACAGGGAGTGTTGTTGCACACGACAATTCAAAGAATCTAAATGCTGCACATGGAGCGGGTATCCAAGCAGGCAAAGATATTGTGGAGTTGGGGGCGGAAGCCGTGATTACGGGACAGGCCGGCCCCAAGGCCTCGGCAGTTTTGAGTAGTGCCGGCGTGAAGATCTGTACAGGGGCCCAAGGAACCGTGAGTGATGCTTTGGATCAGTTCAAAAAGGGAGGTCTTTGTGAAGACCTATCTTGATTGTGCCCCGTGTTTCGTGCGCCAGGCCTTGGATTCGGTGCGTATCGTCACAAAGGACGAGGCCATTCAGGAGCAGGTGCTCAGAGAAGTGCTGAGGACTGTGGGTGACATGGACTTGCGCATGTCGCCTCCGGAAATGGGGCAGCAAATCCACCGGTTGATTCGGAAATTGACAGGTGTGGAGGATCCGTACCAAGGGGCAAAAGAGAAGTTCAACCGCTTGATGCTGGAGATCTATGCGGAACTCAGACATCTTGTGGAAAAATCCCGGAATCGTCTGGAAATGGCCATTCGATTGGCTATTGCAGGTAATGTGATTGATCTGGGGGTTAAAAGTGATTTGGAGCAGAGGGGCATCTGCGAAAGCTTTGAACTCGCCCTGAAGGCCCCGCTGGGCGGAGACGTGGAGGAGTTTGCCCGGGAAGTATCGCGGGCAAAGAGCATCCTCTATTTGGCGGATAACGCAGGTGAGATTGTCTGTGACCGTTTGTTGATAGAGGAACTGCCGCTGGAGAAAGTGACAGTCGTGGTCAGGGGTTATCCCATTATTAACGACGCCACCATGAAGGATGCGGAAGAAACAGGCCTGCCGGATTTAGTGAGAGTGATCCCTAATGGTTCTGATGCGCCTGGAACCGTACTAAGTGATTGCAGCGCATCCTTCCGGAGGTATTTTAACGAAGCCGATTTGGTCATTGCCAAAGGCCAGGGCAACTACGAGACCTTGAGTGAAGTGGACAAAAATATCTTCTTTCTGTTGAAGGCCAAGTGTTCGGTTATTGCCAGAGACCTGGGTTGCCCGATCGGGAGTTCGGTTTTGGAAAAGCAGAGCCGGGACGTGGTGAGCGTCTGAACTGATGTTGTTTCAAAAATAGGAGGTCAGAAATGCCGGGTGGAGACAGAACAGGGCCGTCAGGAATGGGCCCAAGAACAGGCCGTGCAGAAGGCTATTGTGAAGGAACGGGTATGCCGGGATTCGCAAACTTGGCCCGGGGAGGGCGTAATTATGGTTTTGGCCGGGGTGGAGGCCGGGGCGGCCGCGGTTGGCGCCACTGGTTCCGGGCCACCGGCCTAAGCGGATGGCAACGAGCGGCGCAGGGCGGGGCTTTGCCGAAGGAGCAGGAGCTCGCGGGGCTTCGGGAGCAAGCCAGGCAGCTCGAGGGAACTTTAGCCGGCATCAGAAAGCGAATCGAGGAGCTTAACGCTCAGTGACGCTTACAATGCTTAAGTCAAAGATCCACCGGGCCACATTAACCGGAGCGGAACTCGATTACGAGGGCAGTATTGCGTTGGACCGTTTGCTGATTGATGCGGCGGACATGTTGCCGGGTGAGCAAGTGCATGTGCTCAACTTGAGTAACGGTTCAAGGATTATTACCTATGTAATTGAGGCTCCTGAGGGATCGGGTACGGTTCTTCTGAATGGCCCGGCGGCTCGCACAGGCCGGGCGGGCGACAAGATAATCATTCTGTCCTTTTGTTCGCTCTCAGAAAATGAGGCAAGGACATTCAAATATCAGACTGTGCGGGTTGACGGGCAGAACAGAGTGAAGGCAGGCAACTCATGAGTCTAAGGGCTATTGCACGGGAATTGAGGATTCACGCGCCATTCACCGCACTTGGTACCCTGACAGGCATTGTGATTATGTCGCTTCTTGTTCAGATGCGGGTGCCACGTCAAATTTCCGTGGATCTTTTCTGGATTCTGCATCCTTTGCATGTGGTCTTGAGTGCAGTAGTGACGGTTGCAATGTATCGCTTACACACCAAGGGAAGTATTTGGAAAACGATCCTGATTGGATATCTCGGGTCAGTGGGCATTGCCAGCTTGAGTGACTGTATTATCCCTTATCTTGGTGAATGTATTTTGAATCTGCCCCACAGGGGGCTGCATTTGGGGGCGTTGGAGAAATGGTGGGTGGTTAATCCTCTGGCGGGGCTCGGTATTGCCATTGGTCTGTGGAACCCGGCCACAAAGCTTCCGCACGCAGGACACGTGTTCTTGAGCACCTGGGCCTCTTTGTTTCACATAAGCATGGCGTTAGGAACTCAGCTCGAGGCAGCAGTTTTGGTTCTTATCGCAGTGTTTCTGTTTCTCGCAGTCTGGATTCCCTGTTGCACCAGTGACATTGTGTTCCCGCTTCTTTTTGCGAAGGATTCTCCATGAAAATCTCGGTGGCGAGTGGCAAAGGGGGCACGGGTAAGACCCTGGTGGCCGTGAATCTTGCCTTTGTGGCTTCTGAAAACGGGGCAAGTACTGCTTACCTGGACTGCGATGTGGAGGCTCCGAATGGCCACCTCTTTTTCCGGCCCAGGATTGACAAAAGCGAGCCGGTTCACCGCATGATACCCAGCGTGGACGAAAACAAGTGCCGGCTTTGCGGCGATTGCGCTGAACTTTGCCGCTACAACAGCATCGTGTGCGTGGGTGAGCAGGTGCTGGTGTTTCCGGATCTTTGCCAGAGCTGTGGGGGATGCTTACTGGTGTGTCCCACAGGGGCGATATCGGAAGTGCCCCATGAGTTGGGCCTTATTGAGATTGGAAGCGCGGGCTCCGTTGAGTTTGTGCACGGAAAACTCAAAGTGGGCGAGAGCAAGAGTCCTCCTTTGATAAAGAAGGTCAAAGAGGCTGCCCCCGAAGTTGATTTGATTATCGTCGATACGCCGCCTGGGACTTCCTGTCCGGTAGTGGAGAGTATACGCGCCTCGGATTTTGTCCTGCTTGTGACTGAACCGACTCCTTTTGGGCTCCACGACTTGAAGCTTGCCGTGGAGATGGTGCGCGCATTGGAATTGCCGTTTGGAGTTGTCTTGAACCGGGCAGATATAGGAGATGAGAGGGTCCGGTCATACTGCCGGGCCGGCCAAATAGAGATCCTGGCCGAGATTCCCGAAGACCGGGAGATTGCCGGGGCCTATAGCCGGGGCGAGATCCTTTGCCGGTCAATTCCGAAGTATAAGAGCCTGTTTGTCGGACTCTGGAATGCTGTAAGAGAGTCGGAGACCAGTAAATAATGAAGGAATTGGTTGTAATCAGCGGCAAGGGAGGCACGGGCAAGACATCCATCGTGGCTGCCTTTGCGTCACTGGCTAAGAATGCTGTGCTGGCGGACTGCGACGTGGATGCAGCGGATTTGCATCTTGTTCTTGATCCGAAAATAAGAAGGCGGGAGGACTTTTCGGGCGGGTCCAAGGCCCAAGTCATGCCCGAACGTTGCACGGGTTGCGGGTTGTGTGTGCGACTTTGCCGTTTTGATGCAGTTCATCAATCCGGGCCCGGTTCTGATGGAACGAGTGTTGTTGCTGCCGTGGATCCCATTGCCTGTGAAGGGTGCGGGGTGTGCGTGCATTTCTGTCCGGAAAAGGCGATTGAGCTTTTTCCTGCGGTGAATGGCGAATGGTTTGTTTCCGAGACCCGTTGCGGGCCTTTGGTTCACGCCAGGCTTGGTGTAGCCGAGGAAAATTCCGGCAAGCTGGTCAGTCTCGTCCGGAGCCATGCGAAGAGAATTGCGCAAGAGAAGAGTCTGGATTTGGTCCTGATCGACGGCTCACCGGGTATCGGTTGTCCGGTGATTGCCTCCATCACAGGCGCAGACCTTGTCTTGGTTGTGACAGAGCCGACACTGAGCGGTCGGCACGATTTGGAGCGGGTTGCCGCGCTGACAAAGCATTTTGGGATTCGCACGCTGGTTTGTATCAATAAGTGGGACTTGAACGAGGAAATGACGGCCCGGATTGAGGAGCGGGCTTTAGGCTTAGGCCTGAAAACAGTGGGAAGAATTCGATATGATCAGTCGGTGACACGAGCGCAGATTGCGCGGAAATCACTCGTGGAATACCAGGACAGTGGTACTGCCGCGGAAATGATGCAGGTCTGGTGCGAAGTCCTTGAAGCCCTAAACATAGAGGAGAAATAAGTGAAAATTGCAATTCCCTTAGTCGATAATTGTCTAAGCCAGCATTTTGGCCACTGTGAGAAATATGCGCTCGTTGAAGTTGATGAGGCCAAAAAGGAGATTCTCACTACCATACTTCTGGATCCTCCGCCGCATGAGCCGGGTTTCTTACCGAATTGGTTGCACGAACGCGGAGCCAACGTCATTATCTGCGGCGGAATGGGAGCGCGTGCTGTGCAGTTGTTCGATCACTATGGTGTGGAGGTGGTTGTCGGCGCACCGGCAGAGAAACCTGAAAAGGTTGTCAAGGATTACCTCAGTGGTTCTTTGACGACAGGAAGTAATGTCTGCGATCATTGAGTTTGTTGAGGAGAAAGACAAATGAGCCAGGTCGTTCGATTTACGGTATTGGTGGAGGACACAAGCCGGCGCCCGGAGTTGCTTGCGGAACATGGGTTTGCAGTTTGGATTGAGGTAAATTCCAAGCGGATACTTTTTGATACGGGGCAGGGCAAGGCGTTGCTCAAGAACGCCCTTAAGTTGGGCGTCGACTTGAACAAAACAGAGGCGATTGTTCTGAGTCACGGCCATTATGACCACGTCGGCGGTCTTACGGATGTGCTGAGAATGGCTTCACGTGTCAAGATCTTTGCCCATCCCGATGCTTTGCGTCCCAAGTATGCGCGTAGCAAGGAAGGTGTTGCCCGGGCAATAGGCATAGATCCGGAGCATGCGCTGGAGCTTCAGGAGTGGAAAGAAGCATTTATCTATACGGAAGCTCCGGCCGAAATTTGTGAAGGTATTTATGCCACCGGCCCAATCCCGCGCATTACGGATTACGAAGATACGGGAGGACCCTTTTTCCTGGATCAGGCTTGCGAAAAGCACGATGAGCTCGTAGATGATCAAGCAATCTATTTTGAAAGCACAGAGGGGATGGTTGTATTGCTCGGCTGCGCGCATGCCGGAGTGATCAACACACTTCAGTATATCCGCCGGCTGACCCAGGATAGGCCGGTTTACGCTGTGATGGGGGGGATGCATTTAATCAGCGCTTCTTCTCAGCGGCTTGACCGTACGATTGAAGCGCTCAAGGAGCTCAATATCCAACGCTTGTGGCCCGGGCACTGCACAGGTGTTTCCGCCACTGCAAGGCTTTGCACAGCGTGTTGTACCGGGTGTGTTTCCTGCTCAGTGGGAACCACAGCCGAGTTCCGAATACCGGTTGCCCATACACAACCCGATACCGGTGTTGTCCGTGGAGGTTGATATGGAGGGACATGTTTTCGGACCGGTACCCTCGCGCCGTCTCGGCCGTTCACTCGGTGTCGACTTAGTGCCCTTCAAGACTTGCAGCTATGACTGCATCTACTGCCAGCTCGGCCGGACATCCTGCAAGACCCTTGAACGGAAAGAGTGGATTTCGATAGAGGATGTTCTTGCAGAACTGAGGTGCAAGCTGGCGACCAAACCGGACTATATCACTTTGAGTGGTTCTGGCGAGCCGACGCTCTTTTCGCGCCTCGGGGAGCTGATCGGACGTATCAAGGTGATGACGGATGTTCCTGTGGCGGTTCTGACAAATGGGTCCTTGCTGTGGCGTGAAGAAGTTCGTAGCCAGCTGTTGGAAGCCGATTTAGTCATCCCGTCACTGGATGCGGGGGATCCGGCAATGTTTCGGTTTGTTAACAGGCCGCACGAGGACCTTGATTTTGAAAATGTGATGGACGGATTGGTTCGCTTTGGCCGGGAATTCCAAGGGGAGTATTGGCTGGAGGTCTTTTTGCTGGGTGGGTACACATCAATCAAGTCCGAGGTTCTCAAGCTCGCCCGTTGCGCGCGGTGTATTAACCCGGATCGCATCCAGCTGAATACCGTTACACGGCCGCCGGCCGAGGACTATGCCTTTAACGTGCCGCGGGAACGCATGAATGAGTTGGCTGTAATGTTTGATCCGGTTGCGGAAGTTATTGCCGATTTCCGGGGCGTCCACCAACAGCCGGAATTCGCGGCCGGACGGGAGGACGTCCTGACCCTGCTGAAAAGACGGCCCTGTTCTATTGAGGATTTAAGCTCAGGTCTTGGCTTTCACCGCAATGAGGCCATCAAGTATGTGGAAGAACTTAAATCAAAGAATCTCGTCGAGGAGAAGTGGGTTTCAGGCAGATTGTATTATGTGGCTGGGAATGATCTCTAACAAGCGAGGATGGATTAATGGACCCTTATGATGTCGTTATTGTGGGCGGTAGTGCCGCGGGATTGACCGCAGCGACCACCGCCCGTAAACATTATCCGAAAAAATCGATTTGCCTTCTAAGAAGAGAAGAACAAGTCCCCATTCCTTGCGGGATTCCGTACGTGTTCGGAACGGTGGGGGCCCCCGAAAAGAATTTGATGCCGGCACAGCAGGTGCTTGCACAAAACGGCATAGACGGTTTTATCGACGAAGTGTTGGAAGTGAACCGGGAAGCCCGTCAGCTGGTGACTGCGGGTAAACGTCAACTGCAGTATGAGAAGCTTGTGTGGGCGGTTGGCTCGGATCCTGTTGTGCCGCCTTTTCAAGGGCTGGAGCTGGATGGTATCTATGCCATCCAAAAGAATGTGCCGCATTTGGAGCGTATTCTTGAAGCGCTCAGCAGTGCCAAATCACTGGGTGTGGTGGGTTGCGGTTTTATCGGGGTCGAGATAGCGGAAGAATGCCGCCGCAAAAGGCCGGAACTGCGCATTTCCATCGTCGAAATGCAGCATCACTGTCTTCAACTTGTGTACGACGAAGAGATTTGCAGAGATGCTGAGCAAAAGCTCCTTGACCAAGGCATTGAATTGCTTAGAGATGAGAGAGTGAAGGCTTTTGAGGGTGAGGGCCGCGTGTCCAAGATCAAGCTTGAAGGAGGTGAAGAGGTGGACGTGGACATGGTCCTCTTGGGAATCGGGGCTAAGGCGAACACGGACCTGGCCCAAAAGGCGGGTCTCGAAATCGGTCCCACAGGAGGTATTCAAGTCAATCGATATATGCAAACAAGTGATCCCAATATCTTTGCTTGCGGGGATTGCGCCGAAAAAGTCTCCTTTTTTGACGGGCAACCCTGCTCGTTAAAACTCGCGTCATTGGCCACTATGGAAGCGCGTATTGCAGGTGCGAATCTTTTTGGGACACAACGCGTCAACCTGGGGGCCATTGGGGTGTACTCCACGGTGTTGGGGGACAGCGCGTTTGCTGTTGCAGGCTTGACTGTTTCAGAGGCTGAGAAGAAGGGCTATAACGTGGTGGTGGGCGAGGCCGAGGCGATGAATCGTCATCCCGGGTGTATGCCGGGAGGAGCCAATTTGAAGGTGAAACTGGTGTTTGAGCAGGGAAGCCGTGTGATTTTGGGCGGTCAGGTTGCGGGAGCCAAGAGCGGCGGCGAGGTCATCAACACCATCAGTGCTTGTATCCATCAGCGTATGACCGCGGATGACATTGCCACCTTCCAAACCGGAACACATCCTGCGCTCACGGCATCTCCGGTATCCTATCAACTGGTGAATGCGGCGGAGACTGCCATCGGTAAGATGATGCAATGCTGAAGCCCACGGGAAGACGTCCGGATAGGGTGGCTTGCGAACAAACTCAAAGGGGCAGGAGAGTGAACGAGATACAAATTTCCAGGGCAATTCTGCAGGGTTATCACGAGAAGATGCTTTCGCATCTTGAGAGCGACGTTGCCATTGTCGGCGCCGGTCCTGCAGGGCTCATTGCAGCCTTTTGCCTGGCCCGGCAGGGCTTCAAGGTGACAGTACTGGAGAAACGGTTGTCTGCCGGCGGTGGTATTTGGGGCGGGGGCATGGGCATGAATGAGCTTGTGGTTGAGGATGAGGCCCTGGATATTGTCGATGAGCTTGGAATCCGCCACCGTTCAGCTTCGGAAGGGTTGCATTTGCTTGACGCGTGTGAGCTTGCTTCAGGACTTTGCTTCAGCGCTTTGCGCGCAGGAGCTACTTTGCTCAATCTGACGACTGTTGAAGATGTGTGCATCAAATCCGGGCGGGTGGCGGGCGTGGTGGCGAACCGGAGCCTTGTCGCAGAGGCTCTGCCGGTGGATCCATTGACTTTTGCGTCCCGAGCGGTTTTGGACACTACGGGACATGAAGCAGTGGTAGTCGGCACACTCCTCAAACGGGCCTTGTGCAAGGCCGGCTCGCCGACAGGTCAATTGGCGGAAGGGCCGATGAATGCGAAGGAAGCCGAGAAGTTTGTGGTGGAAAAGGTTCAAGCGGTATATCCCGGGTTATGGGTGGCGGGCATGAGTGTCTGCGCAGTCTTTGGAGGGCCCCGGATGGGGCCCATTTTCGGCGGCATGCTGTTGTCCGGTAAAAGAGCGGCAGAGAAGATCGCCGCCGATTTGGAGGCACAGCCGAAATGAGTGCGCGCATAGGCTGGATTCTCCTTTGTTTGGGCTTCCTTTCCATTTTGGGTTTGTCCGTCTGTGATACTGTGCGAGCCGAATCCAAAGTCATCATCCTGGGTTTTGACGGGGCGTCTCCAGAGCTTTGCCAAAAGTGGATGGATGAGGGCTGGTTGCCGAATCTGTCCCGTTTGGCGGGGCAGGGAAGCTTTACCCCCTTAGGCACTGTGACCCCGCCTCAATCTCCTGTTTCCTGGGCAGCCTTTTCCGCCGGCGCCAATCCCGGGAAGACGGGTATCTTTGACTTTCTGCGCAGGATGCCGGGGAGCTACTATCCGGAATTCGGCATGGCGGGCCGCCGTGCCCGGCCGATTTTACCCAAGCCCTTGCAGCGGATTCTTATTTGCCTTTTTGTAGGGGGGGTGTGCGGAGGTCTTCTTTGGATTCTGTTCCGGGGGATGCGCTTGCCCTGGGCAAAAACTGTGGGGATTATCCTGGGGTTTGGCCTCTCGGTGACTTTGTTTGCTGCTTTGACAGCGTGGGTTCCGGCATCGTTGCCTTGGCCCGAATCCAACAAGCAGTCTCGTTCCTTCTGGCAGATTGCGGCTGAGGCCGGTGTGTCCTCGGTGGTCATTCAATGTCCGGTTACCTTTCCTGCGGAGCCCATGCGCAAGGGTTTTGGGCGGCTTCTCTCGGGCCTGGGTGTTCCGGATGTGCGCGGGACCATGGGTACCTTCTCCTATTATTCCGACAAACTCGATAAAAACGCGGACACGGAGATGGGGGGAAAATTGATCCAGGTTGTGCCGGACACCTCCGGCCAAATCAATACTTTTGTATGGGGGCCGCGTAATGAAACTCTTCCGGACAGACCTCCGGTCAAGCCTCCTCTAGTAATCCAACTGGACAGGGAGGAGAATCAAGTAACCCTTCGGGTGGGTAAGCAGTCTCAGACTCTGAAGGCCGGTTCTTGGAGCGACTGGTTCGAATTTGTGTTTGTGATGAATCCGCTGCTCAAAGTGGAAGGAATCGGGCGTTTCTATGTGAAACAGGTTTCCCCGGACTTCGAACTTTATCTTTCCCCCATCAACTTTGATCCGCGCCACACTCCACCCAACGTAAACATTTCTTTCCCCCGCCGTTTTTCCCGCGAGCTTGCCAAGCGTGTGGGTCTGTACAAGACTCTCGGATGGTCCAATGACACATGGGCGCTCAACGAAGAAAAGACCGACGAGAATATCTTTGTGCAGGATGCCTATTTCACTTTGTACGCGCGTGAGGCCATTATGATGGACCAGTTAGCCCGTGAGGATTGGCGCCTCTTTGTGGGAGTGTTTGAGGTGACGGACCGGCTCCAGCACATGTTTTGGCGTCTGATCGACACGGAGCATCCGATGTACGATGAGGAGTTGGCGCGGGTCTACGGCTCAACCATCCGGGATTTCTATATCGAAATGGACCGGATTGTGGGCAAGGTCATGAAGGAATACGTGGACGAGGATACGTGGCTGGCCGTGATTTCCGACCACGGTTTCAAGACCTTCCGTACAGCGGTCAATATCAATACCTTTTTGGCTGAAAAGGGCTATATCCGGCAGGATGAGGCAAAGGCAGCAAAAGACAAGAATCTGGATGACCTATTTGACAAGGGACAGTTTTGGACGGACGTCGACTGGTCCAGGACGCGCGCTTATTGTATGGGACTGGCCGGCGTATACGTGAATCTGCAGGGACGGGAGCCTCAAGGGATAGTGCCCGTCGAAGAATACGACGCCGTATGTGAATCCCTAATACGAGATCTCAAGAGTCTGACAGATCCCACAAGCGGGCAGCCCATTGTGCGTTCGGTTTACCGAAAGCATGAGGTTTACCATGGCCCCAGCACCTACTATGCGCCGGATCTGATTGTGGGTTTTGAGGAAGGGTATCGAACCTCCTGGCAAACGGCGCTTGGGGGGATTCCTCCAGAGGTTCTCGGGACCAACATGCGCAAGTGGAGCGGGGACCATTGTTCCTTTGATGCCCCGATCATTCCCGGTGTCCTGTTCAGCAACCGGTGGGTTGAGACCGTCCGACCCAGCATCATGGACATGGCGCCCACGGCTTTGCATCTGTTGGGCGTCGAGACCCCCCGGGAGATGGATGGCCGGATTCTGAAACTCGGCAGCCCCAGTGGGTAGGCCCTAACCGGAGG
>JAFGIU010000052.1 GCA_016929445.1 Candidatus Omnitrophota bacterium | reverse complement strand
GGTCCACGTGCCCAATCGTTCCCACGTTTACGTGAGGCTTTGTTCTTTCAAATTTCTCCTTAGCCATTCAACAGCCCTCCAGTGGAGTTTGGTGTCGTCCATTTCTTTGTATAGAAGAAGTAGGTGGTACTTCTGCTATTGCTAAAACCGACGACGGTCTGCGTTGCGTTCCTCGATTTACGCTAAGTGACACCTCTCGCCTTCACTCAAGCGGCGAATGGAGCCCACGGGCGGAATCGAACCGCCGACCCCGTCCTTACCAAGGACGTGCTCTACCTACTGAGCTACATGGGCCAAAAAATTAGGTAGGGTAAGACTCCGAAATCGCTGTCTGTCCGGGCTTTTGGGCCTGTCTTTACCGGGCTCATAACACACAGAGACAGATAAGCTTAGCATTTTAGCATCAACCAATGGCCTGTCAAGCACTCCAGAGTGCTTTTTTTTGCACAGACCTATTTGGGCAACCCAGGGCCCAGGGTCGAAAAGGCCCCGGAGATCAGGAACTCAGGGGCATATTAGTCCTAACTAATTATTTTTCAATGCTTAACGCACTGTACCGGACTTTGGAGCGGGCGGCGGGAATCGAACCCGCGTAGCTAGCTTGGAAGGCTAGAGCACTACCACTGTGCTACGCCCGCATAAAGCCAACGGCGGCAAGGGGCGCCCCGCTCGTCACCTCGCCGGGTGCCCCTTCCCCGCCTTTTGATTCTTACCAAAACCCGCACAGAGGCAGAGAAGACTCAAGCTGAGAGAAGGCCGCACACCGTCCGGCGTTCGCCCATCCTCTCTAGCTGACTCTCTCCCCTGCCTTGCACACTGGCAGAGAGGCCTCTAGATCTGGTGGGTAGGGAAGGATTCGAACCTCCGAAGGCTATGCCAGCAGATTTACAGTCTGCCCCCGTTGGCCACTTGGGTACCTACCCGAAACTTGGGGGGAAACTACCGTTTCCCCAAAATCATTTCTCAATCTAAGCCGGCGAGAGGAATCGAACCCCCAACCTACGGTTTACAAAACCGTTGCTCTGCCAATTGAGCTACGCCGGCATAAAACTCCACATCAATTGCGCCGCAGACTCTTAAAGGCCATGGGCAGGAAGTCCACCAAATCCGAGGCAATCACACTGATCTGCCCCAAGGCCCGAGCTGCGATGTCTCCGGCTAATCCGTGCACATAAGCGGCAGCGGCAGCACCTTGAACTCCAAGCAATCCTTGCGCCACAAAGGCCCCCGCAATGCCCGAAAGCACATCCCCGGTTCCTCCGCTGGCCATTCCGGGATTGCCCGTGGAGTTCATGAAGGGAGCTGTTTCGGGATCACAGACGAGGCTCTGGTGCCCCTTGAGGAGGACCACACTGCCGGACTCTCGCACCAATTCTTGAATCGCAGCCTGACGATTTTTCTGGACTGCCTCATTGCTCTTGCCCAAGAGGCGCGCCATCTCGCCCGGATGAGGCGTTAGTATCGCACGGACAGGACACCGGCGCAAGAGATCCAGGTGCCCCACTGCGGCACTCAACCCGTCCGCGTCCAAGACCATGGGGCCATGCCACTGTTTGAGAATTCGACGCATCAAATTCTGCGCTGAAGACTGCACCGAACACCCCGGCCCCACGACAAGCGTGTTGGCCCATCCAAGGCTCTCCTCCAGGCTCTTCCAGCTCCGGGCAGCTAAGGCCCCTGCAGGCGTTTCAGGCAAAGAGCACCCGAGAGCCTCCGGCACTGCACCGGCCACAATGGGGGCAATGGATTCCGGACAAGCCACTTTCACAAGCCCGACACCGGACCGCAGGGCTGCGCGGGCGCAAAGCACAGCCGCTCCGCTCATGCCCGGGGAACCCGCCACAACCAGCAAGCGCCCATAGTCCCCTTTGTGGGTCTGAGCCTTGCGAGCCTGCAAAGTGCGCAAGCTCTTGAGCACCTGGGCTTGTGTCAGCGTCTTCACTGGACTGACTCCCGGCCGCGCACAGCCATGGCAATGGCTAATTGGCGCGTATGTGCCAAACTCAAATGGAGCACTTCCCCCTCTGCGAAATATTCTTTAAGCACCCCGCCCAAAGCCACATGAGGCTTGCCCACTTTGTCAAGCACCACTTCGATCTGCTGCCATCCCGCTTTCTTTTGCTGGACACTATCCAAGGCCTTGAAGCAGGCCTCCTTTGCAGCAAAACGCGCAGCCAGATGGATCTCGGGAACCGGCATGCTCAGGGAATACTTGAGTTCTCCTGCCGTGAAAATCTTATTAAGGAAACGATCTCCCCACTTCTCGCGCGCTTTTTCTATGCGCTCGACATCCACGATATCCACACCCGCACCCGCAACAATCATTGAATCCGCTCCACCATTTCCTTAACGGCTGCTTCCAAACCCACAAAAATCGAACGACAGACAATCGAATAACCGATATTGAGTTCGTCCACCCCTTGGATCCGCGCCACAGGAATCACATTGTCCAATCTCAAGCCGTGTCCCGCATGCGGCACAAGCCCCGAATCCAGGGCCAGGGAAACCGCGCGCTCCAAATCCCCGAAACACCGGACTTGTTCCGCTTCACTCAACGCATCCGCATAGCGCCCAGTGTGGAACTCCACACAGTCGGCGCCAATCCGCGCAGAGGCCTCAATTTGTTCCCGTACAGGATCAATAAACAGGCTCACAGTAATTCCGGATTCTTTGAGCCGTCTCACTGTCTCAGCCACTATCCCTGAATCCCCAACCACATTGAGGCCGCCCTCGGTGGTCAGCTCTTCTCTCTTTTCAGGCACCAGGGTTGCCTGGTGCGGCCGTAATTCACAAGCCAGCGCGACCACATCCGGGGCAGTGGCCATTTCTAGATTGAGACGTGTGCGGATTTGCCTCCGGAGTTCCCGGATATCCTCATCCTGAATATGCCTGCGGTCTTCACGCAAGTGCGCCACGATGCTATGGCAACCTGCCTCTTCACAAAGCAGGGCAGCTTCTACCGGACTGGGCCAGACGCCCCGGCGGGCTTGACGCAAAGTAGCGACGTGATCCACATTGACTCCGAGTTTCGGCATTGCCTTAACGCCTCCGGATCGGGATCACAACTTTGACAAGAGTCTCTTGTGCCAAGGGAAGTCCTGCAACCTTACCAAGACTCACTGAAGCCGTCAGATCCGTACGCGCACCCTCAACGCTGATGGGTTCGGTCTTGACGTACTCAATACTGCTCATGGTTGCACTCGGTCCTAAGAGAAAGCAGGAGGCGGGCTCCACGGTCACACGTTCGCGGATCACCACATAACCTTCGGAGGGAGTCCCCACAACATTGGCAAAAATCGGCACCTGTTTGGAGACAAGGGTATAGGCAGCCAGCTTGGTCGCGTCTTCTTTGTAGCCGCCGTATATGGCATCGTTAATATAGATCCAGGCAGCCACAGCCAACACAAGGCTCAAAATCTTGAGTCCAACATCTCTTGTCAGCCAAGGCATCTTCATTCGCGTTTTCCTGACCAGGGCCACTCCAGCCAGTTCCGTCTGCGGCCGGAATGGAAAAGATTCTCGAGCATCAAATGGAGCTTATCCTTATCCACATTCCTGAAAAGCCGGCCATCCGCCGCCATGGAAACGTTTCCTGTTTCCTCTGAAACCACGATAACGGCGGCATCCGTCTCTTCGGCCAGACCCAAAGCCGCGCGGTGGCGGGTCCCCACCGACTTCTCCAGATCTGATGTCTGACTCAACGGAAAAAGACAACCCGCCGCAGTCAGACGGCTGCCCTGTATAATCACGCCCCCGTCGTGCAAAGGCGTACTCGGCATGAAAATGGTGGTAATGAGTTCACTTGTCACCTGGGAGTCAATACTCACACCGGACTCAGCCAGCCCCTTCAAACCGGTCTGTCTTTCCAGGGCGATTAGTCCTCCAATCTTCCGCCTCGAAAGAAAGTGAACGGCCTTCACGACTTCTGCGATCGCTTCTTCTTCATAAACCAAGCCGCGCAACATGCCGCGTTGCCCGAGCCGGGCCAGGCCGCGCCGAAGCTCCGGCTGAAAAACAACTAAAATAGCCAAAACAGAAATAGCCAACAACTTGGTCATGATCCAAATGATGGCTTCCAATCCCAACTGCTGAGGAATAACAAACAGCAACACGCCCAGAATCACCAGACCCTTGAGCACAGGCATAGCGCGAGTGCCCTTCATAAAGCGCAGGCCCGTCAGAATGATGTAGTAGAGGAAGAGGATCTCCACCCCGGTGCGCCAGTAGAGCAAGATGTAATGCCCGATGTCTTGGAGGATTTTCTGAAACATCATTACACCCAAGTGTTGATCAGGGCTTCCGCCAGCCGCGCGGCATCTCCGCAAGCAGCAACGTCATGCACCCGCACAATATGAGCCCCGTACGCTACAGCAAGCGTGACAGAAGCCAATGTCCCAGGCAGGCGATCCTCAACCTCGCGATTAAGGATTTTGCCGATAAAGGACTTGCGGGAGGTACCCACCAAAACAGGTACATTCACTTCCTGAAAAAATGGAAGCCCGGCCAGAAGCTGCAAATTCTGTTCGACAGTCTTGCCGAAACCAATGCCCGGGTCTACAGCCAAACACTCCCGGGGGATTCCCGCCTTTCGTGCATTTTGCACTGAAGTACGCAAGGCCTCAAGAACTTCCGTAACTACGTCCTCATAATACGGGTCCTGCTGCATACTCTCAGGCGATCCCTGCATGTGCATGAGGACAAGCCCCGCCCCAAAATCCCTTACCACTCCGGCCATTTGGGGATCGAACTCCAGGGCACTGATATCGTTTACCAGATGAGCGCCGGCATGCAGGGCCTGTCGTGCAACTTCGGCCTTGCGCGTGTCCACGGAGATCACCACCGGCAACTCAGAAACAACAGCCTCCACCACAGGGAGAATCCGCCCGAGTTCCGTGTCCAGAGAAACCGGGGCAGACCCGGGACGCGTGGACTCCCCGCCGATATCGAGAATGTCCGCCCCCTCTTCCACGAGGAGCCTGGCCTGGGCCAATGCGGCAGAAGCATCGACAAAGCGCCCTCCGTCGCTAAAAGAATCGGGAGTCACATTGAGCACACCCATGATTTGAGTGCGCTCACCAAGCTCGATTACGCGATCGCGACATCTCCACTTGTGGTGGGGACGCCGGACCCTGGGAAGAGCCGTATCACTGGATACAGGTTGGGACATGGATCAGGTCGCAGGATCCGGCGCAGGCTCTTGCTTGTTGGCAAAGCCCAACAGCCTATTAACCTCTTCACTGTCGAGGATTTCTCTCTCCAGGAGTTCCTTAGCCAGAAGCTTCAACTTATCCACGTTTTCGGTCAGCAGATGCTTAGCCTTCTCAAAAGCCCCGTCGACAATGCGCCGCACCTCCTCGTCGATAAGCTCCGCGGTTTTTTCGCTATAATTTCTTTCATCCAGCAAGTCGCGCCCCAGGAACACATGACTGTCCCGCTTACCCAAAGCAATGGTCCCCAAGCGTTCACTCATCCCAAACTGAGTGACCATCCGGCGCGCCCCCTCTGTAACCACCTCGATATCGTTCTGGGCACCCGTAGTAATCTCGTCAAAAATGATTTGTTCGCTGGCCCGGCCGCCCATCAAAACCGTAAGACGCGCAAGAAGCTCGGTGCGGCTCATGAGATGACGATCTTCCAAAGGCAGTTGCATCGTATAACCCAACGCAGCCGTGCCCCTGGGAATGATGGAAATTTTGTGGAGCGGATCCGCATGGGGAACCAACAGGGCAACCAAAGCGTGACCGGCCTCGTGATGGGCCACAATCTCCTTTTCGTGCTGGGAAATGACCTTGGACTTGCGTTCCGGACCGGCCATGACGCGCTCTATAGCCTCTTCCAGCTCTGACTTACCTACGGAATCTTTATTGCGGCGCGCGGCCAGGAGCGCCGCCTCATTGGCCAAGTTGGCCAAATCCGCCCCGGAAAATCCGGGGGTCTGCCGTGCAATGGATTTAAGATCCACATCATCGGCAAGCACCACTTCCTTGACGTGCACCTCAAGAATCTTCTCCCGGCCCAAAATATCCGGCCGGTCAATAACCACCTGCCGGTCAAACCGGCCCGGCCGCAACAAAGCCGGGTCCAGGACATCCGGACGGTTCGTGGCTGCCATGAGAATAATCCCCTCTTCAGTCCCAAAGCCGTCCATCTCCACCAGCAGGGCATTCAAGGTTTGCTCCCGCTCATCATGGCCGCCCCCGATGCCGGCAAAACGTTGCCGGCCCACGGCATCGATCTCGTCGATAAATATGATCGCGCCTTTGCCCCCTGCCTTGGCTGAACGCTTTGCCTGCTCAAACAGATCACGGACCCGGCTTGCGCCTACACCCACAAACATCTCCACAAAATCCGAACCGCTAATACTAAAAAACGGTACCCCGGCCTCACCGCTCACGGCCTTGGCCAAAAGGGTTTTTCCCGTTCCCGGAGGCCCCATCAAAAGCACACCCTTGGGGATCTTGCCGCCCAACTTCTGGAATTTCTTGGGATCCTTCAGAAAATCGATAATCTCGGAAAGTTCTTCCTTGGCCTCCTCCACCCCGGCCACATGCTCAAAGGTAATAGGATTCTTGTCCGAGCTCACCTCGCGCGCACGGCTTTTCCCAAATGAGAGCAGTTTCCCGCCTCCTTGCGGGCCGCGGTAGACAAAGAAATACAGAAAAGCGATAAAAAGGAGTATCGGGCCAAAGGAGTACAGGTGGATCCAAAAGGCCCTGGGGGGTTTAACCTGGTAGAGATCCACCTGCTTCTTCAAGAGATCCACAAGCGTGGGATCGTTAGCAGGCAAATACACAAAATAGCCCGTGCCGTCAGCCAGCTCCCCGCGTATCGTGCGTTCCGTCTCGATCGCGGAAATAACCATGCGGGTCTCACGGTTATGCTGCAGCATACTGTAATACTCGCCGTAGGCGATTTCCTTCACAGTCCCGAAACCGCCGGCCGGAGCAGAGTAGATTAGATAGGCTAGGCCCAGAGTTAAAATGAGCCAAAAAAATAAGCCGCGGGAAGTCTTCGGACCACGCTGCGGCTGTTTGGAATCCGGAGCTTCGGGCACACTAAACCTCTCTTTCTGAATTACTTAGATTGAACTTTTGATTCTATCATGCGTGCAGGGCCGATGTAAACGCGCTCCCGCTGCCTCAACGCGCGCACGCCTAAAGGTAATTCCAGAATTCTCGCTCCAGCCTCGGATTCCACCAAGGAGGAGAGCGCAAGCCAATGCGTATAAGTCAATCGTTTTTCACGGCCCATGACCCGGCGCACCGCATGCCTCAAAAGCTCCCGGCGCAGAGCCTCGGGTTGATCAAGCAGCTCCGGGCGTTGCAGAATCACCGTACATTCCCCAAACTCAGACCCCGCTTCCTCTCCCGCACAAATTCGAGGCCATAAGTCCTCTGCACATTGTTCTATCCACTGCCGGTCCGCCTGCAGGGATTCAGCAAGCTGCGAAAGCAAAGACTTGAGATTGGGTTGATACTCGCTTTCCAAAAAGGGCAATAATTCCAACCGGATTCGATTGCGCAGGTGGACCGGATCGGCATTGGTCTCGTCCTCTCTCCAACCCAAATCCCGAAACCGAAGGCACTCTCTGAGATCTTCGCGCCATACTCCCAGAAGAGGGCGTACCCAGCTCACCCCTTGCATCGAACGTTTGGGGAGGATTCCCTGCAAACCAG
>JAFGIU010000051.1 GCA_016929445.1 Candidatus Omnitrophota bacterium | reverse complement strand
TCGTAGATTTCGGCGACGACGCCGGCACCAACCGTACGGCCACCTTCTCGAATCGCGAAACGCAATTCCTTCTCCATCGCGATCGGCGTGAACAACTCCCCGTTGATCTCCAGGTTATCTCCCGGCATCACCATCTCCACGCCTTCAGGCAACTCAATCGTCCCTGTTACATCCGTTGTTCTAAAATAAAACTGCGGCCGGTACCCCTTGAAAAACGGAGTGTGCCGCCCGCCCTCGTCCTTCGTCAATATATACACCTGGGCTCTAAATTTCGTGTGTGGCTTGATGCTCCCTGTCGCAGCCAATACATGGCCTCTCTCCAGGTCCGTCTTCTCCACTCCTCTGAGCAACAACCCTACATTGTCCCCGGCTTGCCCGCTGTCCAACAGCTTCCGGAACATCTCTACCCCGGTCACCGTCGTCTTCTTCGAGTCATGGGACAAACCCACAATCTCTACTTCTTCCCCTACCTTTATCTCACCGCGCTCGATTCTTCCCGTCCCTACCGTTCCGCGCCCCGTAATCGAAAATACATCCTCTACAGGCATCAAAAACGGCTTGTCCACCTCACGAGCCGGTGTCGGAATAAACGTGTCTACCGCTTCCATTAACGCAAGTATCGACTTCTCCCCAAGCTCGTCGTCCTCGCCGTTTAATGCCTTCAACGCACTCCCTCTGATAATCGGAGTGTCGTCCCCGGGATACTCGTACTTGCTCAGCAGCTCCCGGACTTCCAGTTCCACCAAGTCCAGCAGCTCCGGATCTTCAACCGTGTCCACCTTGTTCAAAAACACCACAATCGAAGGAACGTTCACTTGCCGAGCCAGCAATATATGCTCACGCGTCTGAGGCATCGGTCCGTCCGCCGCAGACACCACCAAGATCGCCCCGTCCATCTGAGCCGCACCCGTGATCATGTTCTTTACATAATCCGCGTGACCCGGACAGTCCACGTGCGCGTAATGCCGGTTCTCCGTGCTGTACTCCACGTGACTCACTGCAATCGTCAAAATCTTTGTCGCGTCTCTGCGCCCCTGGCTCTCGCTCGCCTTCGCTACCTCGTCGTAGCTGATCTTCGTCGCCAGTCCCTTCTTCTCCATTACCGTCGTAATCGCCGCCGTCAACGTCGTCTTCCCGTGGTCCACGTGCCCAATCGTTCCCACGTTTACGTGAGGCTTTGTTCTTTCAAATTTCTCCTTAGCCATCCAACGGCCCTCCAGTGAGATAACTTACCTAAAAAGAAAGTGGGGTTAGCAAAATAGGCCAAAAGCACCCATCAGAGGCTTTTGCACCTTATTTTCGCTGGGCCCCAATCACCTTTTCCGCAACCTGCTGCGGAACCTCTGCATAATAACAAGGCTCCATGTTATACGATCCCCTGCCCTGAGTCAAGGATCTTAAAGTGCTTGCGTACCCGAACATTTCTGCCAGGGGTACCAGGACATCCACCTCTTTGAGGCGGCCCTTTTGGTTCACTGCCTCGAGCTTGGCCCGCCGGGAGTTGAGGTCCCCGATGACCTCCCCGAGATAGTCCTCGGGAAACACGACCTCCACCTTCATCACGGGCTCCAGGAGCTTGGCTTTACACTTCTTCATGCCCGATCTAAGCGCCATCGAGGCCGCTATCCTAAAGGCCATTTCCGAAGAATCCACCTCGTGGTAGGTCCCGTCGATGAGCGTGGCCTTGAGGTCCGTCACCGGATAGCCTGCCAACACCCCGCTGAGAGCCGCTTCCCTGACCCCGGCCTCGACCGCCTTGAAGTATTCCCGGGGAATTGTGCCCCCCTTGATCTTCTCTTCGAATTGCACACCTGAACCGCGCTCTCCCGGTTCAAAGGTCATAACCACGTGGGCGTATTGCCCGTGTCCACCGGTCTGCTGGACAAACTTTTCATTGATCTCTCCGGCAATCCCGATGGTTTCTTTGAAGGCCACCTGCGGTTTACCCACATTGGCCTCGACACGAAATTCCCGCTTCATACGATCAACCAAGACTTCCAAATGGAGCTCCCCCATCCCGGAGATAATGGTCTCGCCTGTTTCCTTGTCAAAGCGCACCACAAATGTGGGGTCCTCTTCCTGCAATCGGTGCAGGGCATTGCCGAGCTTGTCCTGATCGGCCTTGGAATTCGGCTCCACAGCCATGGATATCACGGGATCTGCAAAATCAATGGACTCCAGAATCACAGGCTCGTTTTCATCACAAAGAGTATCCCCTGTCTTGGTGTTCTTGAGCCCGACAATTGCGGCAATATCCCCGGCGTGCAGCTCCTCCACAATCTCCTGCTTATTGGCATGCATCCGGACAATTTTGCCGATCCGTTCCTTTTTATGCTGCCCCGCATTGTACACATAGGTGCCGGCCTTGATGATCCCTGAATAAACACGCACAAAAGTCAGCTTTCCCACAAAGGCATCGGACATGATCTTGAAGGCCAGCGCACACAAGGCCTGGCTGTCCCGGGGCAGATGCTCCACCGGCTGCTCGGTCTTGGGGTTGATTCCCGTCACAGGTTTTACGTCCAGCGGACTGGGCAGATATTCGCAAACCGCATCCAAAAGGCTCTGAACTCCCTTATTTTTAAAAGCGGATCCGCAGAGCACCGGGATAAAACTGCTGAGAAGCACGCCGCCCCGCACGGCCTGGGCAACAAGTTCATTGGGAATCTCTTCGTTGTCGAGATAGGCCTCCATCAATTCGTTGTCACACTCGGCCACCGCTTCCACAAGCTCAGCACGATATTTGTCCGCCTCTTCCTTGTGCTCGTCCGGAATCGGGACATCCTCAAAGATTTTACCCATGTCATCCTTAAAAATCCGGGCCTTCATGTTGACCAGGTCAATCAGGCCCGTAAATTTCTCTTCAGCCCCGATAGGAATTTGAATCGGATGGGCATTCGCACCGAGCCGCTCGCGCATTTGCTCAACCACTCCGAAGAAATCCGCCCCTGTGCGATCCATCTTGTTCACAAGAGCCATCCGGGGGACATGGTACTTGTCAGCCTGCCTCCAAACGGTTTCACTCTGTGGTTCCACGCCGCCTACTGCGCAAAAGACCACAACCGCACCGTCCAAAACCTTAAGAGAGCGTTCGACTTCCGCGGTAAAATCAACATGGCCCGGGGTGTCGATGATATTGATCGTGTGATCTTTCCAAAATGATGTCGTGCTTGCGGAGGTAATGGTAATTCCCCGCTCTTGCTCCTGCGCCATCCAGTCCATGGTCGCAGTGCCTTCGTGAACCTCTCCCATCTTGTGGGTCCGGCCCGTATAAAACAGAATGCGTTCGGTAGTGGTCGTCTTCCCGGCATCAATATGGGCGACAATTCCAATATTTCGCATTTTCTTAAGATCTAACCGACTCATAATCTCTACTTTCTATCCTGGACATAGACCGAAGACCAAAGACTTGAGAGCTTGTCTCCGATCTTTGGTCTCCTGTTCTAAGTCCTGTCTACCAGCGGTAGTGGGCAAAGGCCTTATTGGCCTCGGCCATCCGGTGGGTATCATCCTTCTTCTTGACTGCGGTACCCGTGCCGTTAAAAGCATCCAGCAACTCGTCCGCCAAACGCTCTTCCATGGGTTTGCCCTTGCGGCCACGCGCAAAGTCACGAATCCAACGGAGAGCCAGAGAAACACTGCGGTCAGGACGCACTTCAATCGGCACCTGATACGTCGCTCCACCCACTCGCCGTGACTTTACCTCAACCCGCGGACGAACGTTATCAACAGCCTTCTGCAGTATCTCCAGAGGCGAATCCTTACCCGTCCGCTCCTGAACGATCCCAAAGGCACTGTATACAATTCTCTCAGCCTTGGCCTTCTTGCCCTTAAGCATGATGGCGTTGACAAACTTTGAAATCAATTTGCTGCCGTATCTGGGGTCGGGAATAATTTCCCGGCGGTTCGCCCGTCTGCGTCTCACGTTCCGTATCCTCCCTTACTATGCCTTAGGCGCCTTGGCGCCATACTTAGATCTCGACTTCTTGCGATTAGCCACCCCAGCCGTGTCCAGAGTGCCGCGCACAATGTGGTAGCGCACACCCGGCAAGTCCTTCACGCGCCCGCCCCGCACCAACACAATGGAGTGCTCCTGCAAATTGTGGCCTTCGCCCGGGATATAGGCCGTCACTTCAATACTTGTCGTCAAACGAACTCTGGCCACCTTACGCAAGGCCGAGTTCGGCTTCTTAGGAGTCATGGTCTTCACTTGCAAGCAAACCCCTCTGCGTTGGGGTGAACTGTTCAAAGCAGGAGACTTGCTCTTACCCTTCTGACTCCTGCGACTATTGCGAATCAATTGGCTGATGGTAGGCATGGATTTCCTTCTCGGTTTACTTTAATTCTCATGTCCCTCGGCATCCGTCCTGCCCGGACCCGTAAGGGCTTCAATTTCTTCATCTGAGTCGCCGCTCCCCTCTTGATCTGCCTCAAGATGCTCCTCAACAGGAACCTCAACAGGGGTGCCCAAAAGAACTTCCCGGATCGCCTGGTGTGCTTTGAATCCCGTGCCCGCGGGAATCAAGTGGCCCATGATCACATTTTCCTTAAGGCCGCGCAACTCATCCCGGCGTCCGCTTGCAGCGGCATCGGTCAGAACCCGGGTTGTCTCCTGAAAACTCGCGGAAGAGATAAAACTCTCGGTACTCAGAGAGGCCTTTGTAATCCCCAACAGCACGGGACTCGCCACGGCCGGCTTGCCTTTTCTGGCAATCACTTCGGCATTCTGGCGCTGGAAAACCCCTCGATCCACCTGGGTACCCACCAGCATGTCCGTATCACCGGCATCCTCGATTTTAATTTTGCGCAACATTTGCCGCACAATGATCTCAATGTGCTTATCGTTGATGCGCACTCCTTGGAGACGGTAAACCTGCTGCACTTCATTGACCAGATACTCTTGGAGACGCTGGTCCCCGGAGACTCTCAGAATGTCCTGAGGCACAATGGGGCCGTCTGTGAGCGGCTCGCCGCTGGTGACCAAATCGTCCTTGTAAACATTCAGATGCTTCCCGTGCGGAATTAGATATTCCTTCTGCATCCCCGTCGGATTCTTAACAATAATGCGGCGCTGGCCCTTTTTGGCCCCGCCGAACTCGACCGTGCCGTCGATCTCACTGATGATGGCCGGATCCTTGGGACGGCGCGCCTCTAGGAGTTCCGCAACTCTGGGGAGACCTCCGGTGATGTCCTTGGTCTTGGAGAGCTTGCGAGGCGTCTTAGCCAAAACATCACCTGCATGGACTTCAAAGCCTTCCTTCACAGTAATATGAGCCCCGGACGCCAAAGGATACAAAGCCAGGACATCCTCGGTCTTTGAATCCACAATCACGATCTGCGGGTGGAAATCTCCGCGGTGATCCACAATGACCCGGTCCACCAGACCCGTAGCCTCGTCGGGTTCCTCGCGCATGGTCACGCCTTCAATAATGTCTTCATAGCGAACCGAACCCGCGACCTCGGTCAAAATCGGTGACGTGTAGGGGTCCCAACGGGCAATTTCATCCCCCACCTTGACCGCGGCTCCCTCTTCGCCGCCGACAACCGCACCTTGAGGCACGGTATGACGCTCCTGCTCTCGGCCCGTGGGCTCGTTCACACTGAGCTGTCCGTTCCTGTTGAGAACCACAACCTCTCCGTTGCGGTTCTTTACCGTCTTGAGATTGTGATAGCCGTAAACACCGTCAAACTTGGAGGCCAAACTCGACTGCGCAATGATACGGCTTGCGGTTCCACCAATGTGGAAGGTACGCATGGTGAGCTGAGTGCCCGGCTCTCCGATCGACTGCGCCGCTACGATTCCAACAGCCTCACCCAAATCCACAGGACGCTGGGAGGCCAGGTTTTTGCCATAACACTGGCCGCAAACACCGAATTGAGTCTCACAGGTCAACACACTGCGGATTCGGATTTTTTCAATACCGGCTTCTTCTATCTTCCGGGCCTGTTCATCAGTGATTAAATCATTCGATCCGACAATCAGCTCGTCGGTGATGATATCCACAATGTTATCCAAGGCCACGCGGCCCTCGATACGCTCGGAGAGCGGGACCATGACTTCGTCACCCTCGATAATGGAATTCACCAAAATACCGCGGGTCGTACCGCAATCATGTTCCGTCACAATAATATCCTGGGCCACGTCCACAAGACGCCTCGTCAAATATCCGGAGTCCGCGGTCTTGAGAGCCGTATCGGCCAATCCCTTTCGAGCGCCGTGAGTAGAGATAAAATATTCCAGGGCGGTCAAACCTTCGCGGAAGTTTGCGGTGATCGGACTCTCGATGATCTCACCCGAGGGTTTGGCCATGAGACCGCGCATACCAGCCAACTGGCGAATTTGGGCCCTGGAACCACGAGCTCCGGAGTCTGCCATCATGAAGATCGGGTTAAAGATATCCAAACCGTCAAAGATCAAGTCCGAAACAGTATCTGTCGTATGGGTCCAAATATCGATAATCTTGTTGTATCGCTCGCCGTCCGTGATCAGACCATTCTGATACTGATCCTCTACGTGACGAACCTCAGCATGGGCTTCTTCCAGCTTGTCTGTTTTTGCCTGAGGCATCTGCAGATCATCTACCGCAATGGAGATACCGGCCAGCGTGGCCTGTTCAAAACCGTGGTCTTTCAAATCATCCAGCAGTTGAACTGTGCGCGAATGTCCCACCGTGTGGTAGGCGCGCGTTACCAAATCACTCAGGGCGCCCTTGGTCATTTCATCGTTCACATAGCCCAAATCATCGGGAAGAATATCGTTAAAAAGAATCCGCCCCACTGTTGTGTCGATAATTCCCTCAGGCCTTCTGATCTTGACCCTGGAGTGCAAACCAACCACGCCTTCATCATAGGCAAGCCGAGCCTCATCCGAACTCCCGAAGACCATTCCCTCACCCTTGCCGTTCTCCTGGACCTTCGTCATGTAGTTACAGCCCAAAACAATATCCTGGGTCGGCGTGGCGATCGGGCGTCCGTCAGCGGGCGAAAAGACATTGTTCGAGGCAAGCATCAGAAGCCGGAGCTCCATCTGCGCCTCATTGAGAAGCGGCACATGGACCGCCATCTGGTCCCCGTCAAAGTCGGCGTTAAACGCCGTACACACCAAGGGATGGATCCGGATGGCCTTGCCTTCCACCAGCTGTGGCTGAAAGGCTTGAATTCCCAACCGATGCAGCGTGGGTGCACGATTCAGAAGCACCGGGTGATCCTTAATGACTTCTTCGAGGATATCCCAAACTTCCAGGCGCGCGCGTTCCACCATTCGCTTGGCACTCTTGATGGTGTGGACAAAACCGCGCTCACGCAACTTGCGAATGATAAAGGGCTCAAAGAGCTCCAGCGCCATCTGCTTAGGCAGTCCGCACTCATGGAGTTTGAGCTCCGGACCCACCACGATGACTGAACGGCCGGAATAGTCCACCCGCTTTCCGAGCAGGTTCTGACGAAAACGCCCTTGCTTCCCTTTGAGCATATCGCTCAGAGATTTGAGAGGCCTGTTGAGCGGCCCGAGCACCGGACGCCCGTGACGGCCATTGTCAAAAAGCGCGTCCACGGCCTCTTGAAGCATGCGCTTTTCATTGCGCACAATCACATCCGGAGCGCGGAGCTCGATAAGCTTCTTCAAACGGTTGTTCCGGTTGATTACCCGGCGGTAAAGATCGTTCAGATCGCTCGTCGCAAAGCGCCCGCCGTCCAAAGGCACCAGTGGGCGGAGATCCGGAGGAATAACCGGAACCACATCCAAGACCATCCACTCGGGCTTATTGCCGGATTGCTTATAGGAATAGGCGATCTTCAGAAGTTTAACGGTCTTGCGCTGCACTTGTTCTGCCTTGGAGCGCTCCAAGTCCGCATGCAGCTGGGCAATCAACTCATCGAGATCCACGGAGGATAGCAAGTCATGGGCTGCTTCTCCGCCCATTTTGGCTGTAAACGAACCGCCGAACTGCTTGGTGTACTCCTGGAATTTTTCTTCGTCCAGAAGATCCCCCTTCTTCAGAGGAGTATCTCCCGGATCCGTGACAACATACTCTTCATAGTAGACAACCTTCTCGAGCTCCCTGAGACTCAGGTTGAGCAGCGCTCCGATACGCGAAGGCATGGCCTTAAAAAACCAGATATGCGTGCACGGCGCGGCCAGTTCAATATGGCCCATGCGCTCGCGCCGCACCTTGGAGAGAGTCACCTCAACACCGCAACGGTCACAAACCACGCCGCGATACTTGATTCGCTTGTACTTGCCGCAGGCGCACTCCCAGTCCTTAACCGGGCCAAAGATCTTCTGACAGAACAATCCGTCAGGCTCCGGCTTAAATGTCCGGTAGTTGATGGTCTCAGGCTTCTTGACCTCACCGTGAGACCAGGACTTGATTACATCCTTGGATGCGATCCTTATTGAAATCGTGTCAAAGGCATTGATATTGCTCATCAAGTTCCTCGCGTGGAAGGGTTAACTCTCTAAGTTTTCGGCTCCGTCATCTTCAGATGAACTGCGCTTTTCAAGACGCACATCCAGAGCCAGGCTCTGCAGCTCTTTGACAAGAACATTAAAGGACTCGGGAGTGCCAGGCTGCAGATTCTGCTCTCCCTTCACAATGGCTTCATATGTCCGCGTGCGGCCGGCTACATCGTCACTCTTGACCGTCAGGAGTTCCTGCAGAGCATAAGCCGCACCGTAGGCTTCCAAGGCCCAGACTTCCATTTCACCAAAACGCTGGCCGCCGAACTGGGCCTTCCCACCCAGAGGCTGTTGCGTCACCAGTGAATACGGACCGATTGAACGCGCGTGGATCTTGTCGTCCACCAAGTGGGCCAGCTTCAAGATGTAGATATATCCCACAGTCACCCTTTGATCGAAGGGCCGGCCCGTGAATCCGTCGAGAAGAACAGTCTTGCCGTCTTCGGGAAGATTGGCTTTGCGCAGCTGCTCCTTAATTTCCTCTTCAGTCGCCCCCCCGAACACGGGGGAAATCGCCCGGAAGCCCAACGCATGGGCAGCCCAACCCAGATGGGTTTCCAAGATCTGGCCCACATTCATACGGGAAGGCACACCCAGAGGATTCAAAACAATATCCATGGGAATCCCGTCCTCAGTGAAGGGCATATCCTCTTCAGGCAGGATCTTGGCAACCACACCCTTGTTTCCGTGCCGGCCGGCCATCTTGTCTCCCACCGAAAGTTTCCGCTTGCAAGCCACGTTGACCACAATGCGCTTGATCACACCCGGAGGCAACTCATCACCACGCTTGATGCGCTCGACCTCCCGGTCCTCCTCCATACGCAGTTCTTCAATTTGGCTGTCATAGGAGGCGGCCATCTGCTTGGCCTCGTCTTCGGTCTTCTTGTCGTCCACGAGCTTGAGCTTGGCCAAACCGCATCGAGACAGCTTCTTACCATCCCGCTCACGGAGAATTCTGTTCTCGGGCAGAAGCACCTCTCCGGTCTTCTTTTCCGTCAGATCCGTTCCCAGACGCGCGCCATCCAAAAGCTTAAGCAGCTTGCTCAAGCGCTCCTTCTCGATCTGGTCAATCTGATTCTGGTAATAAGCGCGGATGGACTCAACCTGCTCGTGCTCCTTGGAAAGCTCCTCTCGCGTCTTGGGACGGTGCGGTTTGCGCGAAAAGACTTTCACTTCCACCACAATCCCCTCAATGCCCGGCGGCACTGTCAGGGAGGCATCACGCACGTCGCCGGCCTTTTCTCCAAAGATCGCTCTCAAGAGTTTCTCTTCGGGTGTGAGTTCGGTCTCACTCTTGGGCGTCACCTTGCCCACCAGGATATCCCCGGGCTGAACCTCGGCCCCGATGCGGACTACGCCTGTTTCGTCCAAGTCCTTCAGCGCGTCTTCGCTCACGTTCGGGATGTCCCGGGTAATCTCTTCCGGGCCCAAGCGCGTATCCCGCGCCTCGATCTCGAATTCCTCAATATGGATAGAGGTATAGACGTCTTCCTTGACCACGCGTTCGCTGATCAAAATGGCATCTTCAAAGTTGTAACCGCGCCAAGGCATAAACGCGACCAGCAGGTTCCGGCCTAATGCCAGCTCTCCACCCCGAGTCGCGGGACCATCAGCGATGATGTCCCCCTTTTTGACGCGCTGCCCCACCTCAACCAATGGGCGCTGGTTGATACAGGTATCGGCATTGCTGCGCGCGTACTTGCGAAGTTTATACACCTGGGAGCCGATATGAATCTCTTCACCCGTAACAGCCCGCACAACACCGTCATGATCTGCCAAGACCAGGGCCCCGGAATCCCGCGCTACCTTACTCTCCATCCCCGTACCGACCAAGGGTGGCTCCGCCCTTAGAAGAGGCACGGCTTGACGCTGCATATTCGAACCCATCAGGGCGCGGTTCGCATCGTCGTGCTCGAGAAAGGGAATGAGACTCGCCGCAATACTAACCAACTGTCTCGGAGAGACGTCCATGAAATCGATTTCTTCCGGGGGCATATTCGGAAAGTCTCCCCGGCAACGGCAACTCACACGATCCCTCACAAAAAAACCTTTGTCATCCAAACGGGCGTTTGCCTGGGCGATAACGTAACGGTCCTCTTCGTCAGCCGAGAGATACACGATCTCCTGAGTGACGCGGCCTTTCACCACCTTGCGGTAGGGTGTGACGATGAAACCAAATTCATTGACACGGGAGAACGTACTGAGGGAGGAAATAAGACCGATATTCGGACCTTCAGGGGTCTCGATCGGACAAATGCGGCCGTAGTGCGAATGATGAACGTCACGCACTTCGAAACCCGCACGCTCCCGGCTCAAACCGCCCGGTCCAAGGGCGCTAAGACGGCGCTTGTGTGTCAGCTCAGCCAGAGGGTTGGTCTGATCCATAAACTGGGAAAGCTGGCTGCGCGCGTAAAAGTCCATCATCATTGAGGACACAGCCTTGGGATTGACCAGGTTATAAGGCATGACGTTTTCTAAATCATAAATCGCCATCCGCTCGCGACAAGAACGCTCCAGCCGCGCCAGCCCCATCCGAAACTGATTCTGCACCAACTCACCCACTGTACGGACACGGCGATTGCCTAAGTGGTCGATATCGTCCACATTCCCCTGACCGTTACGCAGACGCAAAAGATACTGCATCACGGCAATGACGGTATCGATATCCAAAGTGCGGTTATCGAGCTCATGTTTCATATCCAGCTTGCGGTTGATCATGTGCCGGCCAACCTGCCCCATGTCATAGCGCCGCTGATCAAAGAAAAGGCGATGCAGCAGAGAACGGGCGCTCTGGACCGTGGGGGGCTCTCCCGGCCGCAACCGCTTGTAAATATCGAGAAGGGCTTCCTCCTCGCTGCGAGTGTTATCCCGCTCGAGAGTCCGCACCAGCTCAGGGATTTCCGTAACGGTGAGAGCAATCTCCCGCACCCCGTTTTCCCACAGAACTTCCAAGTCTTCCTTGGACAGCTGTTGTCCGGGCAAGGCCAGGGCAGTATCACTGTCTCCAACCACCACGGGTGCAGCCAAAGTTCTGCCGGCCAGGGCCTTCATCTCGCGCTTGTCGGCGCACTTGATATCCTCGACCGCAGTAAAGGCCTCAAAAATCTGCCGGTCCGACGACAAGCCCATAGCCCTGAGCAGGGTCGTTGAGATCAGCTTTCGGCGTCTGTCAATGAGCACATAAAGGACTTCCCCTATATCAAACTCGAATTCCAGCCATGCGCCACGATAAGGCATGATGCGCGCGGAGTAGATGCGCTTGCCACTCGGGTGAAGTGTTTCCTCGAAAGAGACCCCGGGCGAACGGTGCAACTGACTTACCACCACACGCTCGTCACCATTAATAATGAAGCTTCCGGTCTTTGTCATCAGCGGCAGCTCGCCGAGATAGACTTCCTGTTCCTTGGTCCAGTGTTTGGACGTTAGACGCAGCTTGACCTTCAGCGGAACCGCAAAGGTCATCGACCTCCGCAGACATTCCAATTCGTTGTACTTAGGCCGTCCCAAAGAGTAGCCCACGAAATCGAGTTTGTACTCGCCGTCATGGCTCTCGATCGGAAAGACTTCCTTGAACGCCGCCTGAAGCCCAATTGGCTCACGCTTGGTCACCGGAACGTCCTTCTGAAGGAAGCGTTCGTACGATTGGATTTGGGTCTCGATCAAATCAGGCAGATCGAGCACTTCACTGATTTTGGAGAAGCTAACGCGCTCAGTCACAGAGTAAGACCTCCAATGTAGTGGCGGTTTTCATGCCATGCCGCAGCATGCGCTTTGTCATTCCGACCAAAGCGAAGAATCTGTGTTCGGCTGTCATTTGAGCTCTATGGTGGCGCCTACCGCCTCGAGCTTGCTCTTGATCTCTTCGGCTTCTTCCTTGGTGGCGCCTTCCTTGACCGCCTTCGGGGCACTGTCCACCAATTCCTTGGCTTCTTTCAGGCCCAAGTTGGTGATCGCGCGGATCTCCTTAATGACCTGGATCTTTTGGCCGCCAACGGCTGTAAGCACCACATTGAAGCTATCCTGCTCTTCTGCTGCACCCGCATCACCCCCGCCGGCAACTGCACCTGCAATAGCCACGGCCGGAGCGGCTGCGGTCACGCCGAACTTCTCCTCGAGAGCCTTAACAAGATTGGCGAGCTCCATCACGGTCATGTTCTCAACCGTGCTGAGAATCCCGGCAGCCTTGTCGGACAATTCAACCGGGGCCTTTTTGGTCTCGGTGCTTTCCTGCTGAGCGTCTTCGGTCTTGGGCTCGGCAGTAGCTACCTCTGTCTTTGCCTCTTCAATTTTGGCTTCGTCTGCCATGGTTCACTCCTTTACTATGAAAGCGCGAATGCTCTCAGGACTACTGACTTTTCTTTTCTTCCAGCGCCTTGAGCGCATAGAGAAACTTGCGGACAATCCCACCCAGGGCGCCCACAAAACCACTCACCGGAGCGTTGAACCCACCGGCCACTTTGGCCAACAGCTCCTGCCGGGAAGGCAACAAAGCCAGTTCCTGCACACCTTCCGGTGTGAGGACCTGGCCTTCATACGTTCCGCCCCAAATCTCAAAGGTCTTAAAATTCCGGGAAAAATCCACGAGGATCTTTGACACGGCCAATCCATCCTCACCGGCAATGGCAAAGCCGACGGTCCCTGTGGTCTTATCGAGAATTCCGGACTTGTTCTCCAAAGCCAGCCGGCTTAAGGAGCGCTTGGCCACGCGAAAACGCGCGGAAGGTTCACGAAGCTTCTTACGCAAGTCCTCAACGTCTCCCACTCCCAGGCCCGAAAAGCTTGTAACAAAGAAATCTTTGCCGCCCACCTCGTCTTTCAGCGTGCGAACGATCTCTTCTCTAACAAAGCGTCCTGCCTTTACACCTGTACTAGTCATGATACTTTCCTTCTCGCTTTGGTACCGCTATGCAGTGGCGATTTCCAAAAGAATACCCGGACCCATCGTGGTACTCACAGAAATCCTCTGGAAATAGGTCCCTTTCGCTGTCGCGGGCTTGGCCTCTCTAATGGCCTCGAGCATCCTGTTCACATTCTGCACAATGGCCTTTTCCTCAAATGAAATCTTGCCTACCGGGGCATTGAGATTGGCTGTTTTATCCATGCGGAATTCCACACGGCCCGCCTTAAATTCCGTCACTGCCTTTGTCACATCCGTGGTGACAGTCCCCGCCTTCGGACTCGGCATCAAGCCTCGCGGACCTAGCACGCGTCCAAGACGGCCCAGCCGGCTCATCATATCCGGAGTGGCAATGGCCACATCAAAATCCAGCCAGCCGCCGTCCACCTTCTTGATCATATCGTCGCCGCCCACAAAATCAGCACCGGCTTTCTCTGCCTGTTTAGCGGCGTCCCCTTCGCAGAACACGGCCACGCGCTGTGTCTTGCCTGTCCCGTTCGGAAGGCTCACGCTGCCCCGAACCATGTGATCGCCCTTGCGCGGATCCACACCCAGTTTCACACTGATTTCGACCGTCTGATCAAACTTCGGCTGGGGAAGTGACTTGAGCAATGTGACCGCTTGATCCAAGGAAATGGGATTTGTCTGCTGAACCTCCGCGACTTTCTCGCGGCTCTTTCTCATACGTTTGCTCTCGGGTGCCATTAAGCTGCCTCCACCTTTACGCCCATGCTGCGGGCAGTGCCTTCAATTACTCGGCAGGCGCCTTCCAAATCAATGGCATTGAGGTCTTCCATTTTTGTCTTGGCGATCTCTTCGACCTGGGAACGTTTAATAGAACCCATAATCTCTTTGCCCGGGTTATTCGCAGCCTTGGCTAAACCGGCAGCCTGCTTGATCAGCACAGCAGCCGGAGGGCTCTTGATGATAAAGGTAAAGCTACGGTCATCGTAGACCGTAATCACCACCGGAAGAATGAGTCCTGCCTTCTCTTTGGTCCTGTCATTGAATGCCTTGCAGAAGTCCATAATCGCCACACCCTTGGCACCCAGGGCCGGGCCCACAGGCGGGGCAGGATTTGCCTGGCCCGCCGGACACTGCAGTTTGATGATGCCCATGATTCTTTTCTTAGCCATTACATTTTCTCCACCTGCCAGTACTCCAACTCAACAGGGGTCTCGCGCCCAAAGATGGAAACCATCACCTTGAGCCGGCCCTTGTCCGGACTGACATCCTGAACCTCACCCGTGAAGTTGGTGAACGGTCCTTCAATTACCTTAACGGACTCGCCCACTTCAAAAATAACCTTGGGAACAGGCTTTTCTTTCTTCTCTTCAGCCTGCTTGAGAATTACATTCACTTCCCTGTCGCTGAGCGGAACCGGCTTAGACCCGGAGCCCACAAATCCCGTCACCCCTGGTGTGTTCTTGACGACATACCAAGACTCGTCATTGAGCGACATCTCCACCAGGACATACCCCGGGAAAAACTTCCGCAAAGAAATCCGGCGCTTGCGATCCCGGACCTCCGAAACTTGTTCGGTCGGAATGAGCACCTGCTGAATCAACGAGCCATCGCCATCTTCTCTGGCGCGGCTTTCCAGACTCAACTTCACTTTTTCTTCTTGCCCAGTCAAAGTGTGGACAACGTACCACTTGCTCTCAGACATCAAAATCCCTTCTCTTCTGAAATCCGGGAAACCTCAGCGGATTAGGAAGTTCATCAACCTGGAGAACACAAGGTCCCAGAGGCCGATGTAGGTAGCCAGCAAAATGGTGGAGACGATGACAATAGCAGTAGAACCGACAAGTTCCTGTCGCTCAGGCCAGGTAACCTTTTTCATCTCTGTCTGCACTTCACTCAGAAACTTCTTTGTCCGAGCAATCATCTCTGCCGATTCCTCCGTCCGTCATCTCTTAGGAGCTAGACTCCTGACCGCGACTGGCAGGCCAGGAGGGATTCGAACCCCCAACCGTCGGTTTTGGAGACCGCTGCTCTACCAATTAGAGCTACTGGCCTAGAAATAGGAGCCGGGCACACGTCGCAAACCCGCTTACAACGCATGCCCAGCGTCTCTAAAAAACCTTATTCGTAGATTTCGGCGACGACGCCGGCACCAACCGTACGGCCACCTTCTCGAATCGCGAAACGCAATTCCTTCTCCATCGCGATCGGC
>JAFGIU010000050.1 GCA_016929445.1 Candidatus Omnitrophota bacterium | reverse complement strand
GACCACAGGCCTCATTAAGATTCCTGCCGCACTCCTATGGGACAGCCCGGACCGCTCCTCACGGATCATGCGCAGGCGGCGTTCATACTCGACCAAGGCGCCGGCCAGGGACTCGAAGCCATAAAGACCTGAAATGCCCGCCAGTTTGTGGGACTCTTGGCATGCGGAACTAAAATGGGGATCGGAAGGATCAGACAAATATTGGATGAGTGCGGATTTCAAGGAAGAGATCCGGGCGCCAAGGCCCTCCACAAAGGCCTTCTTGTGAGTGTCAACCTCAATGCGCTGGGTAGCCGCTAAATTGTTCATTTAGACCGACGGATTTCTCCCCTCATTGATGGTTTGAACCAGGCTCTTCAAGGAAATGAGGTCCACCTCATTAATTTCTTCAAACATAAGCCCGTATTCGGTGAACCTGGGAGAAGACTTGTGGATGCGCTTCACACGCCCGACCAAATGCAGCCTTGCGCTGCGGGTGGGGATCGTTAACTGGCATTCATAGGTTGATTCCAGAGCCAGGTCTTCCTGACTGACAAAAGCAACCCCCGTCTCGCTCAAATCTTTGAGCTGGACCAGATTCCATGCTTTATGTTCCTGGCCCAAGGGGCGGTAATGAAAACTCAGATGTCTGTTGATGCGGTCACCGTGACGGCGTTCATCAACGGGTTCGGTCATGGTCGAGCTCCTCTAAGGTCGTTCGCAAAGCCTCTTTGTTCTCTGCCGAGATGTACTTGAACTGCACGCCGTAGTCCACAAACTGGGTGCCGAGTTTTTTGTTCCAGACAACCCTGCCGATGGCCTCCACCCGTTGTGCGGAAGGCAATCCGATGAGGCACTCCAGGAGCGTATCCACTTCAAATGCATCTTCGCTCATGAAACGCGCGCCGTTTGTGCTGAGATTGGCAAGCAACACCATCTTCCATTCCCCTTCACCGCCGTGCAAACGGTAGTGCAGGGTCAGGGCCTTATGGAAGCGCGTGGCTCGCCTGCGATCAGATGAAGGATAGGTCACTCCCCCGTCCTTCCTTATGTCGCAACCGTATGGGTCGCAAACAGTTTGAGGACCATTACAGATTAACAATGTGTGTAAGACCCGTCAAGCCGATTCCCGGTGCTCGCTGAGCACCGTCGCAGGGAAAGCGGACTTGTGATATTCTGAACCGGTGAAAGTTTCTGGCCTAAGCGATCCCTCTCAACTTAGTTACGAATACCTTCTAAAGACGGTCACAGGAGCTCATTGGCAAAGGCTTGGTACCTCGCGCCGCTCCGGGATCGCCACTCCTCTTTTCTATATTTACTCCAAGCGCAGCGGCGGGATCGGTGAGTTCCCTGACCTCAAGCATCTCATCGACTGGATGCTTCCCCGCGGACTAAGTCTTCTCCAACTTCTCCCGCTCAACGACACAGGGCAAAATTTTCGCCCCTACGACGCTCACAGTTCCTTGGCCGTCGACCCCATGTACTTATGTCTGGATGAACTCATCGGAGTGGACGGATGTTTTTGCGAGAAGGCCCAGGCCCAAATGTGCAAGGATTTCCCCAACAACTCTCCGCGGGTGAATTACGCACTAAAGCAGGCCAAACTCAACTTATTGCATCAGGCCTTTGAGTCCGCTACAGACCTCAAGCATCCGGGCTTTGTCAGCTTCCGCAAAGAACAAGCAGACTGGCTGGAGGACTACGCCGCTTTCAGAGTGCTGCGCGATCTGCATCAAGAGCGAGCCTGGTTTGACTGGGACAAACCCTACCAGGACCCGCACAGCCCCCAGACCGCAGCGGTCCGGAAGGACTTTGATTCCCAACTCGTTTATTATCAATGGGTTCAGTGGCAATGTTTCGAGCAGCTCCGCAAGGTCCGGGCTTATGCCCAAAAGCAGGACGTGCTCCTGGTGGGGGATATCCCTTTTCTTGTCGCTGCGGACAGTGCGGACGCATGGGCCCATCCTGAATACTTCAAATTGGATTTCTGCGCCGGCGCGCCCCCGGACATGTACGCCTCCCGGGGACAACGCTGGGGCATGCCTCCCTATAATTGGGATCAAATCGAAGCCGATGGTTTCTGGTATCTAAAACGTAAACTGCAGTACGCGGAGAATTTCTTTGACCTGTACCGGGTGGATCACGTGGTGGGGACTTTCAGGGTCTGGAGCATCCCCGGGCACCTCCCCGCAGAGCAGCAAGGACTCGAGGGTGAATTCGACCCGGCCGACGAGTCGCTTTGGGAAAAACACGGACGCAAGATTCTCAGTACCATGATCGAGGCCAGTCGCATGCTTCCTGTGGCAGAGGACCTCGGCACCATCCCCCCGGCCTGCCCAAAGGTCTTGGAGGAATTCGGAATCCCGGGCACCGATGTACAGCGCTGGACCAAAAATTGGCGCAGTGATTGCTCCTTTTCCGGACCGGACGGGTATCGCAAAACAGGGCTCACCTGCCTTTCAACCCACGACACCTCCAACTGGGTGGCCTGGTGGGAGTGGGAAGCAGGCACTGTAAGCGAGGCGCTCTTTGACCGGCTCTGCGAAGAGGCAGGGCTCAATTCCGGCTGGCTCAAAGAAAACCTTTTCGAGGCAGACGGGCACCCGTACCAACGCCTGCGTTGGAAAAACGCGATCTCCACGGAAAAGATTTTGCGCAGCATACTCGGACAACCCGAGGACAAGACCTGGCAGATCCTCAAAATTTACCGCGAATCCTTCGGGGAGAAGGACAGACTCTGGCAGGCCTTGGGCAATAACGGAGAAGTGCCGCAGAAATGCAATCCACAGCTCCTCAAACAGGCCTTTGAGTCTCTCAAACAAGCGCACTCCGTCTTCCGTATTGATTTGGTTCTGGATTGGTTTTTGAAGGAGGGGCTTTACAACAACCTCTTCGAGGAAGGCTCTTACGAGTGCCGCATTAACCTGCCGGGGACTACCGGCCCGGAAAACTGGTCTTTAAGGATGCCGCGGGCGCTGGAAGAGATCTGAGGTCAGGGACCCTTGGGGGACACATCTCCTTCGGAGATATGTCCCCTGAAACCATTGGTTGTCATCCCGGGGAGTGAGAGCGACGTGGGGATCTTTGTTCCGCAAAGATGGCCGCGCTTCGCTCGCCATGACGCGGCGCGCCACTGTGATGCCTGACACACTAAAGCCGGTACATGTAGTTCTTCCACTCCTGCTCCAAGAAATCCAAAGACGTCTGCATGGCCTCAGCAAAGCTCTCCGCTGTGAGTTCCTTCGAAGCGTATTGAGGATCCACGGCTAAACGGCTCAGCCAATTTCGGAAGCTCTCCCGGTAGTGGGAATTCTCCAGAAAATAGACCAAGCCCCAGGCCTCGCAATAAAGCAGATGACTCTTTTCCCGGTCTGACGAAAGCAGAGGCTTCCGGTTGGAGACAAACCATTCCAAGGGCTCATAAGTGCCCTTTTCAAAGGCCTCCCTTAACACATCCAGCCTCTCGCGGTTGACTTCTCCAAAACGGGGCGTCTCGCAATAGGTGGCTAAACCCTCAGCCAGCCAATGCACCGAACCCATGCGGTTGTCATGAACCCCTGTGGCATACCAAAGTTGGTGGGCGCCCTCATGCAAGGTAATCCGCATAATTTCCTGTTTGACTGAACTCATTTGCCGGGCCCGGCTGGCTGCCAGATTCCCTTGCGCCGCAGAAAAGGCCTTGGAGGTCTTGTCTTCATCAATCCCCTCCTCAGCCAGTACCGCGTCCTTTTGGTCCTTGAGCTGGGCCTTCAGATCACTGAAGATGCTGTCCTGCCCCTTCCACTCATCCCCTTCAAAGAGATCATAGAAGGCCAGAATCTCCGCGTCCGCTGCATAAAAGCCCAGGCTGTTTTCCAGATGCGCATCCAGGCCCGCTGCAAAATCCAAATATTCATCCTCATGGTGAAAGACCACCACATAACTGCGATCCATTTTTGCCGCATGAGGGAACAGTTCTCCGAATTCTTCCATGAATCCCTTGCGCAAGCGCGTCAGTCGCTCTGCTGAACTTTCCACAAAATAATACCCGCCGTCGGAAAAAAAGCTATACTCCCCGAAGCGATACAAGAAAAGTTCGGGAAAGCGATTCTTGATAGCAATTTCTTTTTCCGTGATCGGCTGCTCATTCTGATCCGCTTCGGATATCCTCACGATCTGATTTTTGGGAAAGCGGCTGGTGATGAATCCGGCGCCGGCGACCTTTTCCTTAATCGCGACATAGTCTTCGGTATCGCTCACTACATCACCCCGCACTACGCGCCCATCCGTAAATTCAACAATGTGTTTGTACTCGGCCTTTGCAAGTTCCATGGAGAGATCGTGAACCAAGTCCTTGCGCTCTTCCTCTTCCACCACGGCCGGCAAGACATCCGTCTCCTGCAGAGCGGACTCCGGCAACAAACCTTTCTCCACCAGGGTCCCCGTAATAATTCTTCGCGCCTTGAGAGCGGCGCTGCGCACGGGCCTTAGCCTCGAGTGCATGGTTTCGGACATGGGGAAGGGCTCGGCCACAGCAATCCAGACCACAATGGCTGATGCAATTAGCAGAACAATTAGGAGTATGGGAATAATCTTTTTCATAGCATGATCTCCAGTTCTTGCAGGGAGGCTTCTTTGGGCCTGCTGAGCTCATGAGCAGTAAGAAACGTCCCTGCCCTTCACTTAACCAAAACCTTTGAGATTGTCATGTAGGTGTTGAGATTCGCAGGCTCTCCGGCTTTGGAATTCATTCTAATCTTCTCTACACGGAAGAGCCCGGAACTGTTGTGCAAGCGATAGACAAAGGCCATAAGCCCCTCCATCCTGCCCCCTAACTGCACCTCCATCTCATATTCCATATTCGTAGAGGACTTGACCGGAGGGGTAGGGCGCATGTCCTCGATTTGCAAATCCGAGTCTCCGGCCATCTGTTCAATCTCATGGAGAAAGATCCCCATCTCCTCTTCCTCAGTGCTGAGCGGACGGATAAAATGTTCGTACTTGGAGATCTGCTCCTCCAAAAATTTTTCCTGGCTGATCAATGCCATGGCACTGCGAACCATCGCCTCCTTATCCTTAATCTGCTGGTCCAGCTCAACCAATCCACCACCTCCGTATGCGCTCAGAAAACGTACAAGGAGGGCTCCGCCAAAAGCGAGGGACGCCAGGATTAGAAGTTTCTTCTCTTTTCCGGTCATGGGCTCAGCGGACAGTTGACTTCAAAATCGGTCAGTTCCATGTTTTCGATACGGCGCCGTGTCACGTATTTGGTCTTCACGTTTTGAAATTCAGGGAGCTTCTCTAAATCCCGGACCATTTCAAATACCGGCGGCGTAGAAGAGGCGGTTCCCCGGATCGAAAAACCGTCCCCCCAATCAAATTGAATCCCAGTGAGGTACATTTCTTGCGGAACCGCGCGGTGTATTTGATACAGGCCTTCCAGTGCGCTCCCCTTTAAGTCGACACGCTCCCGGATAACTCCCAGCCTCTGCTTGTAGCGCCGCAGTATAGTGGCCGTGGATTCCAGACGGTGCAACTCTTGTCCTAAGTCATTGTTATATTTATACTTATAGAAACTCTCACTTCCAATTACCGCTCCTGCGCACAAAAGCAAAGCCGCACTGAGAACTCCGGTAAGCATCATTTCCTTGGCCTGCCGCTGCTTCCTCCGGATGCGCCCCATCTCTGCGGGAACAAAATCCATGAGCTCCGCGTTGAGATTGAGTGCCAGCCCCATCAGTTTAGAAGAACTCCCGTCCTCCTTCATCTCTCTTTCCAGATAGCGTTCGACCTGTTCGGAATACGTAAGTTCTGATGCAGCCTCCTCCGAAAAACAAACCGGCTTGATTAGAAACCGTTCTCTGCAGATCTTGGCCAGCCGCTCCTTGGCCACGCGCGCGCCCATCAATACGGCCTCGCGGATTTCCGGACCCAGTTCCTCGTTCTTGTAAGCCTCCAAACAAAGCCGAATCTCTTCGGTAACTTGACGTTCCACTTCCGGACTCCATTCCCTCGAAGATTTAAAGGGCACTAAACGGCTGAACAGAAGTTTGCCTTCGGAACACACACAAAAGTCCATCCGGTCCTGCTCCAAATCCAACAGGGCATAGGTCCGGGTATCAAGTTTCGACCGCAGTACCGGATCCCAGTTGGACAAACACTCCGTATCCAGGCAGATCCGTTCGATCTTGGACAAGGGCACAGGGAGGGCCTTGGTAACGTTTTGAATAATTTCTTTTTGAATGACGGCCAACAAGATGTGGGTGTAATGTTCCTTGGAGGAACTGAGAACTCTAAACCCTGCCGTAATTTCATCGCGGGAAAAGGGAGTTTGTTTGTCGGCTTGCAGGCTCACGATCTCGGTAATCTCTTCCAAATCAGTGCTGGGCAACTCCAAGTTGCGCAACAACACTTGGTCGCGGGAAATGACCAGAATGACTTTATCCGCGTGGATCTCCCACTCCTCCAGAAGAGTCTTCAAGGGACCCGAGTCCTGGGTCAGGTTACGGCGGGAGACACGCACCACTTCGACTTCCCGCGAACTGCAGCGCAAGGACATAAGTTTGAGGAAATTGCGTCCTATCTGAATGAGGGCAACGCTCTTGGAGCGGTCCAGAAGACTCACTATTCTCTCCAGGATAGGACGTTGCCGTCCCTGTTCATCACACAGACAATCCTCTTGACACGTTTATCCGCCTTGCCCTCCGCATGAAGGGCAAAATGCTCTGAAGAGACTCCGATAGCCCCCCGGCTTGCCAAGCTTGAGACAAGGGCGGCCTCTTCTTCGCTGAGGATCCCTTCATCCAACAATTCTGGGCCGATGGATCCGGCGCTTTCGAAGATTTTATCATCCGAACTGCCGTCTCTCTGGTCCAGCCCGCGGCGATAATTCACGATTCTGCTGACAATGGATTCCTCCAACCCAAGAGCAACCAACGTATCCTCTCCCACGGTATTGATGTTAAGAACCCCGTTTCCAAACACGGTCACAAACTCCTCGAGTTGAGTAAAGACTTGAGGTGTCATTCCCCTCACAAAATGAAGTTCTTCCAGCACTTGGAAGGGCGCGTCTTTGCACTCGTATGAGGGGTCCAGTCCGCTGTAGTAACCGTCTTCGGCCCCACCCGGACTGGAAAAGGTGTCCTGGTCCCGCCAATCCACGATTGAGTTCGCCAAGGTATTAGCCCCCATCAGGTCCAGGCTCGTAACCTTTCGAATGAGGGTCTCCAAGCTCTTGGCATCTGCAGTATTGATGTTGAGTTTTCTCTCTTCATCGATCAAACCAAAATGCTCAAAGGCCGGTTCTTCGGGAGAGGGCGCGGGCTTATACACCCGGATACTGAATTCGCCCTCACCCAAAGGGATGTTCCGGAACGCAGACGGAGATTCTTCAGACAACTTTCCGGTGCTCCAGAACTGATTCAACGCAATATAGGGGTTTTTATTCGCCAAGAGAGCCTGTTCCCCGATCTTGGTGGCAGCCAAAGCCAAAGACCGGGCCTGCACCTTGGTCTTGGAGAATGCCGCGAGCTCAATCTCCGTAAACACCCGTCTGCTAAGGCCTACAGCCAGGATACCTAAAAACAGCAGACTCCAAATCACAAGAATGAACACGCTCCCGCGCCGGTTCATCAGGCGTCATTCCTCAGATACAGGTAAACAGTCCGGACAAACTGCTCTCGCTTGCCCTTCAACTCGATTCCCAGCGTTATCTTAATGCCGATCGGCATACTTTCGCGCTCCTCCCACTCCTCTTCCCACTTGTAGTTCCGGAAGCGCGAATCAAAATAGTAGTAGCTCAAATCCACAGAACGCACGTGATTAAGCAAGGGTTCAGCGCGCGCCTCGCTACCCGAGAGCACCTGCGCATAAGTTTCAGCGCTGCGCGACAAGGTCTTTCTGGCAGAATCATAGAAATAGCCGACCCTTCCGGCCCCCACAAAATCTCCGTGCTCCTTGTGGCGCGCCTTGACCAGAGTAGGGAAACTCACGGATTCCCTGTCCCCTTCAAACTCCACTCCGTCCAAGACAAAGGAGCTCCGGAGCTCCCGGGCAAACTCATCCAGAACAAAACCGGCCTCTCGCTCCACGCCGCCCAGGGCATTGACCTTGTCCCAGACCTGTAAACCGCGTGAGAAGGTATTCGCAATGGCCAAGCCGACCAAAGACACCAACGAGGTCGTAATCAGCAATTCAAGGAGCGTAAACCCGCGCAAAAAGCCGCGGCTAGAATCCCGCATCGAGCAATGTCGTGCTTGTGACCGCACGCTCCCTTCCGGATTCCTCCCAAAGCACTGCAAGCTCCACCTCGTAGACCATAGGCATTTCCGCAACCGAGCGGGCCCGCAGCTCCCAACGGTGCCTCTTGTCCCCAAATTCCTCAAAGTCTCCGCTCGCAAAACCCGGCTGGATTCCCTTTTCTTCCGTGGAAGTCTCCAGAACTTCATCCATTTTTGATTCCAGCAAAACAGATGCGGTGATCAACTCCTCTGTTCGATTGAGGGCCTTGAGTGAAGTCAAATATCCTTGAAGAATCATGCTCAACCCAAAGGCAAGCACACTCACAGCCAGGAGGAGCTCCACCAGAGTGAAAGCATTATTCTTCCCAATTGGTAATGTCGTCGGCACTCGCCACTCCGTCCTTGCCCAAGGAGTACAGATCATAGTCTTTGTGAGTTCCCGGATAGACGTATTTATAGGCTTGGCCCCAAGGATCCACAGGACTCTTCTCAAGATAGGGCCCGCTCCACGAAGCCGCGCCCGAAGCAGGCTTTTTCAAAAGTGCTTCCAGACCCTCCGAGGAAGAAGGAAAAGAACCGTTATCCATTTCGTAGAGCTTGAGGGCCACGGAAATATTGGAATTGATATCAGCCGCCGCCACCTGTTTGCGCGCTTGTTCCGAACGGCCCGTAAATCGCGGCAACACCATGGCCACAAGAGAACCGATAATAATAACCACGAGCATGAGCTCGACCAGAGTGAATCCGTCTATTTTGCGTCTCTTCATGAATCCTCCGATATTGTCACCGCGAATGCCCAACCCGTCATCGCGAATGCAATGAAGCGATCTTTGTTCTGCAAAGATCACCACGCCTCCATGACAGTCGGCTCGTGATGACGCTGTGCGGCAGATTGCCTTGCTTCGCTCACAATGACAGCGCACTCCTCGCCATGACGCTAAAGCGTCACTTCAGACTCAAATCAAATATGGGCAAAAGCATGGCCATCACAATATACCCAACAACCAGGCCCACGACGAGGATCATCAAGGGCTCAATCAAACTGCTTAAAATCTTGACCTGCTCATCCAGGCGTTTCTCATAGTTGGAAGCAACTTCCAACAGCGAGCTCCCGACATCACCGGCCTCCTCGCCCACCCCAATGAGGCTGATCACGAATCCGGGAAAATAACTCACCTTGCCCAGGCTCTGCGCCACAGTCGCCCCCCGGTCCAGTTCCCCGCGCACACCCGAGAGAGCCTGTTCCAAGGCGCAATTCCCCAGGGTCGGCACCGTGGCATCCACGGCATCGCGAATCGGGATCCCGTTCTGAACCAGTGTCCCGAGAGTGCGGCAAAAACGCGCCATCTCGCGCTGGATGAGCACCGCCCCCAATCCGGGCAGCGCCAAGAGAAAGCGCGCCAAAACCGGATTCCGGTGCCCGAATTTCTCCCAATACCTGTAGCCCGCAATCCCCAAACCGCACACACCCAGAAGCACCCAGTACCAATACAATTTGAGAAACTGGCTGATTTGGATAAGCACCTGCGTGGCAGCAGGCAAAGCTTGTTGCGACTCCGCAAAGAGGCCGACCAACCGCGGCATCACAAAGGCCATCATCACAAAAATCGTCACTGCCCCGACTGCAGCCATAAAGAGCGGATAGGCCATAGCCGACCGGACACGGGAGCGAATCTCCTCTTCACGGTCTGCAAAATCCGCCAAGCGCTCCATGATGGTGTGCAGCATGCCTCCCTTTTCACCCGAGGCCACCATATTAAGGTAGACACGGGAAAAATTTTTGGGATAAAGGCCCAAGGCTTCGGAGAGTTGCCTGCCTCCCTTGACTTCCTCATGGACCTGGGCGAGCATCTGCCGGACCTGGGGGTTGGAGGACTCGCGGGCCAGGATCTCCAGGGCGCGTGCAACCCGCACTTTGGCACGCAAGAGACTTGCCATTTGGCGCGTAAAGGCGTGGATATCCCTCACAGGGACGCGCTTTGACCAAAGAGGCTTAAGGGCCGCATTCGAGGTTGAGGCCTTCTTCTCGCCCTTGGAGGAAGATTCGACCACGCGCACAGGCAGGAAGCCCTGCTGCTCCAGGCGCTCGATCACCTGATCCTGGCTCAGGCCTTCCATCACGCCCTCAACTGTCTCCAGACCCTTTTTGGCCTTATACCGGTAAGTCGTCATTTGAATCCGCGGTGGTCATCCTCAACACTTCTTCTACAGTCGTAATTCCCAACCGAATCTTTTCCTTGCCGTCATCCCAAAGGGTCTTCATACCGGCGGCAACCGCCGCCTTTTTGATTTCCTCGGAAGGAACCTTCTCATTGATCAATTTCTTGATAGTGTCATCCACCACCAGTATTTCGTGAATTCCGGTCCGCCCCCGGTAACCCGTGGAATTACATTCATCGCAGCCCTCTCCCTTGAAGCAAATATCCAAATCCTTAGGATGACCCAGTTTTCCCAATTCCCGCTCAGTGGGATGGTACTCGACTTTGCAGTCCTCACAAATCCGGCGCACCAAACGCTGGGCAATAAATGCCTCCACCGAAGAAGCCACCAAATAGGGTTCCACACCCATATCAATGAGTCGCGCCACCCCGCTGGCCGCATCATTGGTATGCAAAGTGGAAAACAGAAGATGTCCGGTAAGCGCCATACGGATTCCGATTTCCGCAGTCTCCAGATCCCGGATCTCTCCGACCATCATGATATCCGGGTCATGACGCAACATGCTCCGCAGGCTGCGGGCAAAGGTCAGATCGATCTCGGGGTTCACTTGCGTCTGTGTAATCCCCTGGAGCTCATATTCGATGGGGTCCTCGATGGTCAGGATTTTGGCGCCTTCGTTATCCCTCTTGATCTTGGAGAGCGCTGTGTAGAGCGTCGTGGTCTTGCCGCTGCCCGTGGGCCCGGTCACCAACAAGACCCCGTGAGGCCGCCGGATGAGATCCTCAAAGATCTTGAGGTGATGCTCGGAGAACCCGAGTTTAGCCAAATCAAACAGCATGGTCATCGGCAGAACACGAATCACCATGCTCTCCCCATGCTGAGTGGGAAGGGTGGAGACGCGCAGATCATACATTTGGTTCAGAATCTTAACTTTGGCCCGCCCATCCTGGGGCAAACGGCGCTCCACAATATCCAAACCCGCCATAATTTTTATTCTGGAAATGATGGCCGGCAGGAAATAGATGATATTGTCCGGCACCTTGGCATCGCGCAGCACCCCGTCAATCCGGTAACGCAGGCTGAGCTTCCCCGCATAGGGCTCAATGTGGATATCCGTGGCTCCCTTGCGCTGGGCCTCGACCAGAATCTGGTTGACCAAGCGCACAATGGACGCATCCCCCGCCATCTTGGCAATATCCTCGTCCGACTCAGCCGCAACGCTGAGATTAATATCCTCGCCTAAACCGCTGTCCGCCCAAATTCCCTCAACAGTTTCGGCCCCCACACCATAGTTGGAGTTTATGCGCTCCTCGATCTCATTCTCATCCGCAGCCACTAGCTGCACATCCATACCCAGATACTGACGCAAATCATCCCGCATCTGCCGATCACCGGGATTCTTGACAGCCAAAGTCAGGACCCCCTCTTCCATCTTCACGGGAAAAACCTTGTAATGCTGAACAAACTTGAACGGAACTTTCTTCAGCAGTCCGGCATCTACCTGCACTTCGCGCAGATTGACGCGCTCCCAGCTCTCAGACTGGGCCGGGGCGGACGCAGAGACAGACTCCGGCACTTGGGGCGAAGGAAAACCCTCTTCAGTACTCAGCACGGCTTCCCCGGGTACCTCGATGGTGCCGCCGTCTGCAAGCATTTTGCGCTGAAGGGCTTGGCGGACACGGGAGAGCAGGCTCTTGGGATCATAGGGACGAGTAAAGAATTCATGGCCGCCGACTTCAAATTCTTCGGCACAGGCTTGCCGGTCGGTGATGAAAAGGACCGGGGTGTGACGGAACTTGGCTATCTCTTTGAGCTCAGCAAAGAGATCCAGACCGCTCTTGTCCGGGAGTTTCGCGTCCACGATCAACAGATCCGGAGTCTCGTCAATGGCCCGGATCAACACTTCTCTGCCGGAAAGGGCCATGTGGACGCGATAGCCCGCCTCCTCCAGACGGAGCCGGAGGAGATTGGCAAAACCCAGGTCGCTTTCAACAACCAGAATAGACGGCTTTTGAACCATGAGTCCTTAGGAACACAAGGGGGGGATCAGGCAGGGAGAGAATCCATTCTCTTTTGCCCGGGAAGCCGGGTCTTGACGTATTCCTTGAGGATATGAAAATCCTCTGCCGTGGCTTCCCCCAACCTGACACCTGTGAGAAATGTCTGAGTCCCATCCCCCACTGGGACTTTCTCCTGCCACACGACATACCCGCGGAACATCAAGGATCTCTGCTCCCCATCCAACTCCACCCGGAGTTCGATCACGGAATTCGGGGAGTACTCATGATGTAAAAAGAGGCAGATCCCGCCCTCAGAAATGTTTACCGTCTTCAAACCTGAAACGGGTCCTGGGGACGCCTCTTCACGATGTTCCTCATGTAGCAGTGTACAATGGACGCCACTCGGATTAAAGAGACGGGCAAAAGCCCGGCGGTCGCTGACTCCCACTCGCCTGAGCCGCGCCCCGAACCCAACCCACACCTCCCGCCTCTGCCAAAGCAACAGAAGCCCCAGCATCAGCAAAAATCCCAGGACTCCCATCAAGACATAACGGGCGCTGGAGCGCAGACCCGGCAACTCGGCCTTCTCTTTCTCCTGGCGTTTAGCCACGGCCTGAACCGTCTGCTTCACGGTCTGCACATCCCTTTGCACTGCTCTGAAGGTGGCGCGATCCTCCCGGCGCGCCGCAATATAGGCCCCAATATTAGTGTCGGCCGCCTTTTGCTGGCGGCTCAGGATACGCTCCAATTGAGGAATGAGCTCCGGGCCTCGTTCGCTAAGGTATTCGCGGACCTCCTCGACCAAGGATCGAAGCTCTGCCTCGGGAAGGGCCCAAACATCCTGGACGCGAATCTCAAAAAAGATGGTCTCGCCCGGCTGCAGCCGGACCTGATCGTCCACCATCAGAGCCTGGGTCTGGGCGTCCACTAAGATATTGAGTCCGCCGTCATCTATCAGATGCCACTTCCGGAGCTCTTCAGGAAGGGAGGTGCGGATCTCCGCATCCAAAAACTCTTCAAGCGAGGGATTGCTCACGGAAAGATCGAGGCTCACCACCCGCTCATCGCTCGCCGCGAGGGCTGTGCCCGTAAAAAGAAGGGCCAGAACTGCCGGTAGGATCCACGATTGCCTTGTCAAGGACACCCCTCTTTAT
>JAFGIU010000049.1 GCA_016929445.1 Candidatus Omnitrophota bacterium | reverse complement strand
TCAGACAAAATGTCCTGGAAATTATCCGCACAGGCCGGGAGCTGAACATCCCCATGGTCTTTCTCACCCAGCCTTCGCTTTTTGAGGACACGGAATACTGGCAGACTATCCAGGGCGGGGACTACTGGATGACTCAAATGCGGCTTTCGATATCCGCCGCAACGCAGTGGCGTATGCAGGAGATCTTCAACCAAGCCCTGATCAAGATTTGCGCTCAGGAGCGCATCCCTTGTCTGGATCTCGGCGCCCGTATTCCACACGACTCCAATTATTTCTACGATTCCACCCACTTCACCGAAGCCGGAGCCGCGCTCGTGGCGCAAGAGCTCCGTGCCTTCTTGGAAAGTGAGGGCTTGGTGCCGTGAGAACAATGAGACTGCTTTGGGCCCTGGTCTTCCTATTCCTCTTGCCTGCGAAGGCATGGGCTGCTCAAGAGCCGGTCAAGATCCGTCTGTGGCAGTTGAGCGCTGCCGAGGAGCTGATGGGCGAACAGATCCGGCGTTTTGAGGACTTGCATCCCGGAATCAAAGTGGAGTTCCAGCAACTCACCTGGGAACACGGCTACGACAAGATCGTCACCTCCATTGCCGCGGGAAATGCTCCGGATGTGGTGGAACTCGGGAGCACCTGGGTCGCTTCTTTTGCCGCAACCGGGGTTCTGGAAGACCTCACCGAAGTGGCGGAGCCTCTGCTTGATGAGCACATCCTTTGGGAGTCCGCCCAGTACCAGGGAACCCTTTATGGGATTCCTTGGCTCGCAGGCACTCGCGTACTTTTTTACAACCGGGATCTGTTTGCCCAAGCGGGCCTGGACCCGGAAAAGCCCCCCGGCACCTGGATGGAGCTCTTGGACACAGCACGCCGCATCCACGCGCTCTCCGAGGACACCTATGGTTTTGCCATCTTTGCGGGCGAATCCTACGCGCCTTGGCAGGAGTTCATGCCCTTTGCCTGGTCCAACGGGGCTCAGCTCATGAACCGCGACCAACAGAAAACCCTTCTGGACTCCCCGGAGTTTCTGGATGCGTTACGCTTTTACCGCAGCCTGGGCCCCTACTCCCTGGTGGACCGGCAGGCCCAAGTCAACACGCTCTTTGCCGAAGGCCGCATCGGCATGCAAATCTCCGGAGGCTGGAACCTGCCCCTGATTCCCCGGCTCAATCCGCAACTCGATTTTGGTGTCGGCATGCTGCCGCGTCCCGCCCCTAACCGCGGCACTCAGGCCTCTTTTGCCGGATGCGAGGTCTTTTCCGTACTCAAGAGCTGCAAACACCCTGAGGCCGCTTTGGAGCTGATTCGTTTTCTTATTGATGAGAAACAGGTCATGGAGATTGTGGAGGTACAACAAAACGTCGTGCCCACAACACTCTCTGCCCTCAAACATCCCTTCTTTGAGACCCATCCCCTGCATCGCCACTTTCTTTTACAAACCCACTCCGCTGTCGCGCCTCCGAGCCATCCCAGGTGGTCCCGAATCCAGCACGAGCTCTCGGTTCTGATCGACAAGGTATTTCTCAAATCCGTAGAGCCCGAAGTCGCGTTGAGGGAACAGGCACAGGCCATTGAAGAAATTCTTCAGCGACAGGCCACCCCCAAGACCTGGGCGGATCCGGGGACCTCTGTGGCAGTGCTGCTTTTTCTGCTGCTGCTGGGAGTTTATTTGCACCGCAAACTCGCACGCCAGCTGGGCGCCCCTTTCCCGGCGGAGGGCTATAGCGAACCCGGCCGGAGTTTTGACTATTCCACCCTCTTCTTTCTCTCGCCTTGGTTCGTATTATTTCTCTTGTTCGGGATCTACCCCTTGGTACACAGCTTCCTGGTTAGCTTTTGCGATTATGATTTTCTAAGCGGGCGCTTCTCTTTTGTGGGGCTCCAGAACTATGTGGACGCGATCCGGTCCGCGCAATTTCTCAAGGCCCTGGGAAATACGCTCTTCTTTGCCTTGGGAACCATTCCTTTCACCATGTCACTGGCCTTATTCTGTGCAGTACTCTTGAGCCAGCGCATCCCTCTGAGAGGCATCTTCCAGGCCGGGCTTTTTCTCCCGGTTGCCACATCCGTCATCGTGGTTGCCACCATCTTCACCTATTTGTATGCACCCGACGGGATGGTCAACGGAATCCTCTCCCGGCTCAGGATCCCTCCGCCCGATCCAAGCTGGTTACTCAATCCAAAATTGGCCTTGCCCGCGATCATGTTCATGAATGTTTGGGCAAGTTTCGGTTATTACACCATTCTGTTCGTAGCAGGCCTTCAATCCATCCCCAATACACTTTACGAAGCCGCGCACATCGATGGGGCCAATGCCTGGCAGCGTTTTTGGAATGTTACGCTCCCGCAGATCAAACCTATTTTGCTCTTTGCTGTGGTGGTTAACACGATTTACTCCTTCCAAGTCTTTCCGGAGATCTTCACCATGACCGGAGGAGGCCCTTTGGGGAGCACCTCCACCATCGTGTACCACCTCTACGAACTCGGATTTCACGATTTTGATATGGGCGTAGCGAGCGCTGTGGCCTATATCCTCTTTATCATTGTGATGGGCTTCTCGATTCTGCAGATGCGCCTCTTGCGCCCGTCTGAAGCCTATAGTGAGGAAGCCTAGTGAACGGTCCCGCAACTCTCATACAAAGACGGCTCAGTTTTCTCGCACTTTGTCTGATTACAGGGTTGGCGCTTATCCCGCTCGTGCTGATGTTTTACACTTCTCTTAAGCCCACCGGCACCCTAAGGCGAAGTGTCAGCAGTCTCGTTTTGGCGGATTTTGAGAGTAACCAGCAAGGCACACATAAGAGCCGGATGAATCCGGGACCCGGCGCCAAGGTCCAACAGAAACTGCTTGAAGAAGACAGTTCTGCCTACCTGGGACAGCACCTGAGTCTGGACTACCGCATCCCCGAAGCTTCCGGCTTCACTTGGCAGCTCCCGCTGCACCAGGATATGCGTAAGTTTTCCATACTGGAGTTTGCAATAAGAGTGGAGGGAACGCTTGGAGCCATGCATTTGGGTCTTTCCGACGGAAAGAACTCCTTGCTGGACATCGATCTCACACCGTATATTTCGCCTTCGCCCGTGAGCGGCTGGAATCAAGTCTCCTTGCCCATTTCAAAACTGGCTATCGGCCGGCTCCGGCCGGGGCTCACGGAAAAAATTGCAGAGGAATTGGCGCTCAAAGTTGTGGGCCCCGGGGAAGGGTCTCTGCATATTGATGAAGTCCAGCTGAGGCTGAAGCGATGGACCTTGCTCAACTACCGGGATGTGCTCTTCAGCGGGCCCTTTGACCGCTACGCCATCAATAGCATCGTGATCGCCCTTGCAGTGACAGGGAGCAACCTTCTTTTCAGCGCCATGGTGGGCTATGCCTTTGCACGGAAGAGATTCCCCGGCAAGCGCACCCTGCTTCTGATGGTTCTGGCCGGCATCATGATTCCGCCCCAGGTCCTTATGGTTCCGATATTTATTTTGATGAAGCAACTCGGCTGGCTCAATACTTACTGGGCACTGATTGTGCCCGCGGCGGTCTCGCCCTTTAATATCTTTCTGATGACCCAATACATTCGCAGCCTTCCTTCGGGTTTGGAAGACGCTGCGCGCATCGACGGGGCCAATGACTTCCAGATCTTTTTCAAATTGATCTTGCCTCTAAGCACACCTGCCTTGGCAGTTGTCGGCATCAATACCTTTATGGGCAGTTGGAATACCTTCCTCTATCCTTTCCTGCTCACCAATACCGTGGAGATGCGGACCTTGCCGGTGGGCTTGGCTCTTTACAAGAGCTTGCAGGGGGCGGATTGGGTGCATCTGATGGCGGGATCGAGCATCACCGCCTTGCCCGTAATCCTGATCTTCTTCATGTTCCAAAGACATATCATTGCGGGGATGCTAACGAGTACGCGCGGATCACACCCGGGAACAGTCACAGGCTACTACTTAAGGCGGCGTTTATGGAGTTGGATGCGGGGAAACAAGACACGTGGAGCCAAACTGTCATCCTGAGAAGCCCACAGAGATGAAGGGATCTCTGTCCCGCAAAGATCCCTTCACTGTGTTCGGGATGACGCAGTGTCGCGCCCCCACTCAACCAATGACGCCTTTAAGCTTTGGCTCCGGCGGGTTCTTCGTCCGGATCCGGGTCACGCTGACCTGCAACAACACCCCGCCAGTCCATCTTGCCCATCATCTTGAAGACGAACCAACCGGTCACCGCGCACACGGCCATAGACACCAGACCCTTGGTGTACTCTCCGAGACAAAGCCAGCCCAGACCGAAGAGTGATGCATATACACAGGCCACGCCCAGCCCCCAAGCGATAACCTCAGGCCAACCCAGGTGCAGACCTTCGACATCGCGGGCCTTCTGCGCAATCGGCCCCCACCAGCCTCCGGGCCGCACGCGCCGGTAAAAGCGTTCCAAATGATCGGCAGGAACCGGTTTGGTGAGAAAGGTGGTTACAATCCAGGTGATTGTTGCGCCCCCCAATACCAGCACGAGGCGCACCGGGTAAAGATCCGGACCGTTGGTAACCGACCAGCGGTCAAAGAAGAGAGAGAGCACGATCGAGGCAATCATTGAGGAGATTTCAGACCAAGCATTAATACGCCACCAGTACCAGCGCAGAAGCACGACAAAAGCCGTACCTCCCATCAATAGCTGGATAAACAACCAGGCATTGTAAATTGAATCCATCTGCCAGGCAGTAAAGCCTGCCAGGATCGCCATAATCACGATCATGATGCGCGAAACAAAGACGTAGTGGTCCTCAGACCCCTCCTTGACCAAAAAACGTTTGTACACGTCATTGACCAGATAGGATGCGCCCCAGTTCATGTGCGTATCCATGGTGGACATGAAGGCCGCCAACAGAGAGGCCACCAGCAATCCTTTCAAACCCGTGGGCAGAAACTCCACCATCATGCGCGGGTAGGCCAGCTCCGGATCCACAAGATTCGGGAAAAAAACCAAAGACCCCAAGCCCACAATAATCCAGGGCCAAGGGCGGATAGCATAGTGCGCAAAGTTGTACCACAGAGTAGCCAAGAGGGAGTCTTTTTCATTGCGGGTTGAGAAGAGGCGCTGCGCCAAAAAGCCGCCGCCCTCGCCCCCGCCCCACCACTGCACAAAAATAAAGACGGCAAAGGTAAACCAGGCCAGTTCCGTGGCCTGCAAATTGGGAGCAAAATTGATCAGTTGATCCGGGGCCGCCACGCGCGATATGCCTTCGGCTATTTGCCCGGCATCCACTGCAGCGGCATGCTCCGTGGCCGCAGCCACGGCCTTCTCAGCCATAGCCTTGGGGCCTCCCAACTTAACGAGCGTGATCCACGCCAAAGCAATAGAACCGGTCATGGCCATCACAAACTGGATCAGGTCGGTGGCCACAACCCCGTACATTCCGGAGAGGACGGTATAGATAATCGTAAGGATCATTAAAACGACGATGGAGGTGAGCTTGTCCCAGCCCAGGAGCACAAACACGAGCTTCTGCATAGCCAGGATAACCCACCCCATGGTAATGCAGTTAAAGAGAGTGGACCGGTAAATCGCATGAAAAACCCGCAGCATGGCCGCGGGCTTACCCTTGTATCGAAGTTCAACGAGTTCAACGTCCGTAAGAAGCCGTGCGCGGCGCCAAAGACGGGCATAGAAAAACACACACAACATTCCGCCCATCAACCCGCTCCACCAATACCAGTTTCCCTGGAGGCCGCGGACACGCACAATGCCTGCAATCGCAAGAGGAGTGTCTGCCGCAAAAGAAGTAGCCACAATGGAAGTCCCGGCAAGCCACCAGGAGAGGGTCCGCCCGGCCACAAAATACTCCGTCAAACTGCCGCTGGCCCGCTTGGAAAAATAAAAACCAATGGCCAGGGCAAAAACCATATAGCCGATAATGATCGACCAATCTATAAAGTGAAGTGATAGAACTTCATTAGACATAGACCTCTTCCTTTGATCTTCCCTTTATGGGGTGTCGGTGTTTAGCCGCTTGGGGGATGCAACAGAAGGGCTCGCGTTTCTGTTCTTATCTACGTATAATCTTTAACAGATTTTTAAATGGTACCGGATAGTCGACTTGAGTTCAAGAAAATTCTTCTATGACACGATCCCATGCAATCATCCATGCGGAAGTCCTCACGCCCCTTGAATTGATCCACGATGGGGCCGTTATTTGGGATGGCAGCACGATCGCCCGTGTGGGGCCTACGCAGCATCTTCAAGAAGTCCTCCGCGGGTGCGAATCCGTCACCTCTGCCCGCGGACAGACCGTAGCGCCCGGATTTATTGAACTCCACGCGCACGGAGCCCTCGGACATGATGTGGCCGACAAGAATCCCAAGGGCATTGAGAAAATCAGCCGCCACTTTTGCGCGCACGGGACCACTGCCTTTGTGGCCGCGCTGTGCTATGATCCGGAGGCTCTGCGTTCTCTGCGCGAAACTTGCCGGAAAGGCGTGAGCGGGGCCCAGCTTCTGGGCCTTTATTCTGAAGGTCCTTTTATCAATCCCGCCAAACGCGGGGGAATCCCCGAACAAAGCGTACTGGCAGCCGACCCGGCCCAGCTTCAGAGCATTCTCGGCGAGTTGCAGGATTCTCTCCTTCTGATGACCCTGGCGCCTGAAATTCCCGGGGCTATGGACTTGATCCCGCTCTTGCGCCAAGCCGGAGTGGTGGCCGCACAAGGGCATTCGGACGCAAGTCTGGAAACCGCGCGCGAGGCTGCCGGTCGAGGGGCCACGCACCTGACCCACCTCTACAACGCCATGAGCGGCCTGCACCACCGCGAGCCCGGACTGGCGGCCCTGCCTTTTGACCGCGCGGATGTCACGGCTGAAATCACGGCAGACGGAGTGCACGTGCACCCGGCCATCCTGAGGCTTTCGCTGAGAGCCCAATTCGATCCGCCGAATCTGGCTTTGATCACCGACAGCGTGCGGCCCGCAGGCATGCCGGACGGGGAATACACGCACCTCGGCCGCCCCATGCGTCTCCAAGGCACGCGCGCGGCCCTGCTGGACGGCACCCTCGTCGGTTCCGTCATCACGCAGGACCAGGCCCTTGCGCGCGTCGTGCGCGAGGCAGGCGTTCCGCTGCAAAAAGCCCTGTATATGGCCTCCACTTTGCCGGCGAAAATTCTGGGATTGGATCACGAGCGCGGAGAGATCGCAGCGGGGAAGCGGGCGGATATGGTGATGCTGGATGAAGGGTTGGGTGTTACCGGAACGATTCTAAAGGGACAGTTCTTACGGCCCACTGAGCTCGGCGAGCGGTAAGAACTGTCCCTGCTCCCTGAGATTAATGGCTCATGAGCTGGTTGACGGGAGTGTTCAGCACCCTTCGTAAAGCATCTTTAAAGTGGACTCGGGTGCTGAACACCCAGCTCGGACTTTTAAGGTTTGAGTTCGCGGTACGGGCGCTCGTAGTGAATTGAAAAGCCGCGCAAATTCTCTTTGAAGTCCGAGTACTCCTGCGCTTCGTCGTAGAAAACCCCTAACTCGCCTTCCATGTAGGCCTCGCCCTCCTCCCAATAGGACTGCAGATCCGCATAGGGCTCGTTCAGGGCCTCCATATCCTGGATCTCCACACTCACCCAACAAGGGGCGTAAGCCATCTCTCCCTGCGAATGCTCGAATGAACCGTTGGCACCCAACGCAAAATCGCGGTAGGCCATGACGTTGACCTCGTCCACCACATCCGAAATATATTCGTTGAAGGGGCGTCCTTCGGCGGATCCGTCAAGTTTGAGATCCCAGGTCCCGGAGCTTTGGTCATACCAGAAAGGGATCGTCACGTTGACAGGCAGAGAACCGGCCCTCTGCACCACGCCCTTCAAATAGTCCAGGTGCCATTGCGCCCGCAATTCCGTGCGCGATTCCCAATCCGCGTTGTTTGCGATATAGGGCTCGGTGTCGTCGAGAATCCCGTCAAACTCCCCGAAAGCAACAATGGCCTCCGCATATTCCCAACCCTGCTCAGAATAAACCTCGCCCTCCGGAGCCTCGCTCTGCGGCACCGACCAAAAATGCTCGCCTTGCAGGCCATAAACCTCAATACCCAACGCATGCGCCGCGGCAATAAACTCCCGGTAGTCCTGACGGTCCTTATCATTGCCGTAAACCACGCCGTAACTGCCCAAAAGCAAGCGGGTGATTCCTTTTTCTTGCGCAAAACTTAGGAGATCCCGGCGCCACTGCGGGTCCGCAATATAAGAGATCCCCTCCGTCTGCTCCCACACATGCCAGACATAAAGGCCCCGCGCGCCCTTGCGGGCCAGCGGCGCCACTTCCACTTGGGCCGGCACCTGCATTTCCTGTGTGTGGCCTGCATTGTCCGTGGCCCGGGCCAAGAGTTGATAATGGCCGTCTGAAGGCCGCTTCCAGAAGAACTCAAAACAGTCTTTGTCCGGGTTGGGCGCAGCAGGCTCCCAAATGCCCGGGATGATGGAGACTTCTACCGACTCAATCCCAGTCGCCCCGGTCAGAGAGTCATCGGCTTTGATCTGGACCGGAATATCACCTTGCAAGCCCCGCACCCCGTCCAAAGGATAGAGAATCTCCACGCTCGGCGGGAGCTCGTCCAAATCCGGATTGACTTCCGGAACAAAACGAATGAAATCGAATTCCACCCGGCCGGAGCCGTTGACGCGCGCGGGATCCAAACGCACCTGCGTGATCAAACCCTTCCACTCAGAGCTGGAGCCCGCATTCACCGTGGTCGTGTGCCATGTGCTGTCCGGAAGCGTCGGGAAATTGAGGTATTTGTTCTGCTGGCCCACGGCCGGCGAATCGGCGCGCGCCCACATCAGCTGGCCCAATCCGTCCGTGTCCTCCAAACGATAGCGCAGCTCCAAATAAGGGTAGACCGAAGCGGACATCATGAGTGTGGCCGGCACTCCCATTCTCGGATCGTAGTGCGTGATTTCGGAGACAAGCGCGCCCTCAACCACCTGCAAAGGCGCCAGAGACCCCCAGGCCTCCCAGCCGCCCAAATCTGTTTCAAATTCCCACGCGGGTTCGTTGAGAGCCGTATCATAACCCCGGGGCAACAGGCGAACGGCATCAATTTCCAAGAACCCGCTGCCTGCGTTTGCAGACAGATCCAGGCGCAAGCGGGTCACCATGCCGGCCCAGGCGCGATGATCGCTCAGGTCCAGCACCAGCTCCTGCCAAGACCCATCTCCCACAATGGGGAACTGCATCCTCTGGTTCCGCCCCCCAATCCAGGGAGCATGCAAGGTCTGCCACAGCAGCCGGGCGGTGTCTGCGCCGGAATTCGTCCGGTAACGCATCCAGAATGTCGTCAGTGCTCCTGCGTTAATCTGAAGGCCCGGAGCACTGTAAAGCCGCGGGTTGTATTCAAGAATCTCCGTCTTCAGAATGCCGTCCGCACATTCCAAGGGGGATAGAGCGCTCCCCGGCTTCCATCCCTGCACATTGCCGTCTTCGTTGAACTCCCAAGTCAAAACCTCTGCGGGCGCCGGGACGCTCAGCTGCGTCAATTCCATCGAATCGATTTCCACACTGTCGCCAGGGCTTCCCAGCCGCACCGGGTCCACCCGCAACTCCACAATCCGCCCTCTCCACGTCCCGATCCGGGTTAGATCCAGCTCTGCTTCGTGCCATTCGCCGTCAGCCTCAATCGCGAAATTGCGCCACTGTCCGGAGGTTCCCGGACGCGGATAAATTTCTGTGCCCCACATCAGCTGCGCTTCACGATCCAAAGAAGAAATCCGGTAGCGCATCCGGAAATACCCAAAATCCGAAGCCTCAACCGGCTCAACAAAAAGGACTGACATGCTCGGATTCCGGCCCGTCACTTCGGTCAGGAGAGAACCGTCCTGCACCTCCAGGGGGCTGAGGTTTTGGCGGTGGGCCGCGTCAGGGAGAACCCATCCTTGGGTTTCTCCAGCCTGGTCAAAATCCCACAGCATACTCGTCCCGGCTAAGGCAAGACCGGGAATACTGATCCATGCAGATAAAAGAAGGGTGACCAGGCCTGTCATCCAGAGAGGTCCTTTCCGTTGTCCTGACTCAGATTTGCGGGTGAAAATGGGATCATACCACATCGCAGCCCCCTGCCTCATTTAGGATATTGCCAACCTTTTATATATCTATAAATAAGTATATCAGACTAGGGAGTTGAGTGCCAAGCCCCTTTTCGGAAAACAACCTGTTTTTCTGGGATTAGTAAATCGGGTAATGGGGTGTGGTT
>JAFGIU010000048.1 GCA_016929445.1 Candidatus Omnitrophota bacterium | reverse complement strand
GGCCAAGCCTGTGGCAATTCTGGGCTTGTCCGGAGTGCCTCAGGCGGGAGATGTTTTCTATGCCGTGGAAGACGAAAAGAAGCTTCGCGAAGTAGTGGAGTCCAGGAAGGCCTCGACCCGGCAGAAGTCCATGGTTGAGTTCCAGCGCGTGCGTTTGGAAGATCTGCATGACCTGATTCAGGCGGGCTCCATCAAAGAACTGCGATTGGTGGTGAAAGCCGATGTGCAAGGTTCTCTGGAGGCTTTGGTCTCGGACTTATCCCGTTTATCCAATGACCAAATCCGGATGACCATTTTGCATAAGGGTGTTGGGCAGATCAATGATTCGGACGTGATTCTTGCCGATGTAAGCGGTGCGCTTCTAATCGGGTTTGGAACGACTTTGACCAACGAGGCGGAAGCTCTTGCCAAGGAGAAACAGGTCGACGTTCAGATTTACAACATTATTTATGAGGCTACTGCGGCGATTCATGCAGCGCTGGAAGGCCTGCTGGAGCCCATGATTGAAGAAACGATTCATGGCCGGGCCGAAGTACTGCAGATTTTTAAGATTACAAAAGTCGGGAAGGTTGCGGGATGCATGGTCACTTCAGGGAAAATCTTTCGCGGTTCTAAGGTGCGTGTCATTCGGAATGATGAAGTTATTTACACGAGCAAGCTGCGGAACCTGAAACGGTTCAAGGACGAAGTAAAGGAGGTTTTCGAGGGAACAGAGTGCGGTATGTCCGTGGAGGGATTTGCAAATCTCAATGCCGGCGATATCCTCGAAGTCTTTGACACGCGGAAGGTGGCTCGAAAGCTGGTGAGCTAAGCGCTTCGGGATTCTCCGGCAGGACATTCGTCAAGCTGCCGACTCCAAAGTATGTCCTACAATATTCGCTTACAAGTATTTGAAGGACCTCTGGACCTTCTTCTCTACCTTATCCGTAAATCCGAAGTGGATATCGGCAATATTCCCATTGCCGAAATTACCGGCCAATACTTGGAGTATCTGAGTTGTATGCAGATGCTCGATATGGATGTGGCCGGGGATTTTGTGGTCATGGCGGCCACTCTGATTCAGCTCAAGAGCCGGATGCTTCTGCCGCCGGATCCGGATTTTGAAGACGAGGATCTTGAGGAAGACCCCCGGTTCCGGCTTGCGGAGCAGCTCAAGGAATACGAGAAGGTCAAAGAGATCGCCAAGTCCTTGCAGGGTATTGAAGACGAGCAGAAGAATATGCTAACACGGGACTCCGGTCTCAGAGGGCTGGATCTCAAATCGCAGGATCCGGAACCCTCCTTTGACGTGACGCTATTTGACTTGATTGCCGCCTTTTCTGATGCAATGCAGAAGCTGCCTCAGAATACCGCCATTGAAATCCGTGGAGCAGAGGTGACGGTGGAAGAAAAAGTCCACCTCTTGCTGCATTTGCTCGCGGAGAGAAGAATCGTCAAACTCAGTGAAGTAATCCTGGAAGCCCGCAGCCGTATAGAGATCGTGGTTACCTTTTTGGCCATTTTGGAACTCACGCGGCAGAGTGAGCTCCTGGTGCGTCAAGACCGGCCTTTTTCTGAAATCGAGCTAGTGAGGAATACGGATCCATGGATAGAACCCGAATCAAGCAAATCATAGAAGCCATTCTCTTTGTCAGTGAGAAACCCGTGACTCTCCACGAGCTGCTCAAGTTTATGGAAGAAGCGGAACGCTCTGAGATCGTGGACGCTATTGCCGAGCTCAAACAAGAGCTGGAAGAGCGGCAGCGGGGCCTGCGTATTGTGGAGGTGGCCGGGGGCTTGCGCTTCACGACACACCCTGATACTTCGGAGTGGTTGAAGCGTGTTTACAAAAAGCGATTTGCCGAAAGACTGAGCCGCGCGTGTTTGGAGACCTTGGCGATCATTGCGTACCGGCAGCCTTTGACGCGTCACGACATCGAAGCGGTTCGAGGAGTGAGCGCGGATGCGGCCTTGGGAACTTTGATCGAGAAACGATTGATCCGCATCAGCGGCCGTAAGGAGACCCCCGGACGGCCTTTGCTTTACGGTACTTCGCGGGAGTTCCTGGAGTATTTCGGCCTGGATTCCTTAAAGGATTTGCCCAGGCCGGGCGAAGTCAAAAATCTGATTCCCGCCAATATGGTGGACGCCGGCGCCTCTACAACGGGCACGATGGCGGAGGCCGAGGAAAACGAAGACACCGGGGAGACGGAACCCGCACAGGAGACGACAGAAGATGCCCAGCCGCATGCAGAGTCTGCGCAAGAAAATTGATCTTATTGATTCTCAGCTTCTGAAACTGCTGAACGAGCGCGCCGGCTGCACGCAGGAAATCGGTGCGATCAAAAACCGGGCCGGCAAGCGGGCTTATGTGCCTGAGCGTGAGAGTGAAGTTTACCGGCGTCTTTTGGAGATGAACAAAGGCCCGCTGAACAAGAAGGCGATCATTGCGATTTATCGCGAAATCATGTCGGCTTCTATTGCCCTGGAGCAGCCTATGACCGTGGCCTATTTGGGCCCGGAGTGGAGTTTTACCCACTTGGCTTCCTTAAAGAAATTCGGGGATGCCGTGGAATACCGGGAGTGCCAGACCATTGGCGAGGTTTTTGTCGAGGTCGAAAAAGGGCGCTCCCATCACGGAGTGGTTCCCATTGAGAATTCCACGGAAGGTGCGGTCAATCACAGCTATGACCTTTTCATGGAATCGGATCTACAGATTTGTTCGGAACTCTTTATGGATATCCGGCACAATCTCATGTCCACGGGGGCCCTTTCATCCATCAAGAAGATTTATTCGAAGGCGGAGGTGTTCGGCCAATGCCGTGCCTGGCTGGAGGCCCATGCGCCTCACGTTGAGCTCGTGCCTGTTTCCAGCACTTCCCTGGGTGCGGAGATGGCGTCCCGGGAAAAGGGGACGGGTGCAATTGCCAGTGATCTGGCGGCCCGGCACTACAAGCTCAAGATAGTGGCGCGCTCTATTGAAGACCTGAACGATAATGTGACCCGCTTCTTGGTGATCGGCACGGAAAGCGCCAGCCGGACGCGCAGGGCCAAGACCTCGCTCATGTTTTCCGTGAAAGATAAAATTGGGGCCTTGCAGGAGATGTTGGCGCCCTTTAAACGCAATGGGCTCAATTTGGTCAAGATCGAATCCCGGCCCTCGCGCAGGCGGGCCTGGGAATATTATTTCTTTGTAGATTTGGTCGGACACCAGGCAGATCCGAAGGTCAAAAAGGCGATTGACGAACTGCAGAAGTACTGTACTTACTTGAAAGTATTGGGGTCTTACCCGACGGCTCCCTAGCGGACTCAGCAATGAAGAGAATCCAAGATCTCAAACGATCCCAACTCAATCACTTGAAACCCTATATCCCGGGTACGCCTGTGGATGAGGTGCGGCGCGAGCTCGGACTGAAGCGTGTGACCAAGATGGCTTCCAATGAGAATGCTTTTGGGGCTTCGCCAAAGGCAGTGGAGGCGATTCGCCGCTATGCGGAATCTGTTTATCAGTATCCGGAGAGCGGATGCTTTTACCTGCGCGATGCTCTAGCTTCCAGGTTGGAGCTCAAGCCCGAACAACTCATCTTTGGAAACGGCTCAGATGAACTGATTACTCTGATGTATCGTGCCTTTATCTCCCCCGGAGACGAAGTGCTGGTTGCGTCTCCGACCTTTCTCATTTATGAGATCGCGGCACAGATTGCGGGAGCTAAGATCGTGAGCGTACCGCTAAAGAATTGGCGCTATGACCTGGAGGCGATGAAGGCGGCTGTGAACAAACGCACCAAGTTAGTGTTTTTTGCCAATCCTGACAATCCTTCCGGCAGCTATTTTACAAAGAATGAATTTGAGAGTTTTATGCAAGATCTGCCCAAGGACCTCCTGATTTTTATGGATGAAGCCTATTTTGAGTTTGCACCCAAGGAGGATTTCCCGGACGTTCTGAACTGGATCCGGAAACACCCGATTCTGGTCAGCCGGACATTTTCCAAGGCCTATGGTTTGGCGGGACTGCGGATCGGGTACGGGATGGCGGACAAGGACATGATCCAGGCGCTGGATCAGGTACGAGAGCCCTTTAATGTTAACCTGCTGGCCCAAATCGGAGGCCTGGCCGCTCTCCGGGATCGTTCCCATTTGTCCCTGACCCTGCGATTGACCCATCAGGGAAAACAGTATCTTTACGAAGAATTCGAAAAACTGGGCATTGATTTTGTGCCCTCGGCCACAAATTTTGTCATGTTCCGGGTCAAAGAGCCGGCCAAGCAACTGGCCCGCAGGATCCTCATGAAGGGAATTATCATCAGGGATCTGGGGGCTTGGGACTTGCCGGGTTGTTTAAGGGTGACTGTGGGCAGTTGTGCCGAGAATGAGCGCTTTATCCGTGTCCTTAAGCAGGAGATGAGGGCATGATCATAGTCTTAAAACCGGATATCACCCAGAAGCAGGTGGACCACATCCTGGATAGAGTGCGGGCTATCGGGCTCAAACCCATGGTCTCCAAGGGTGTGGAACGCACGATTATCGGAGTCATTGGGGATGAGAACCGCCTGCGTACAGAGCCTCTCTCCATCTTTCCAGGTGTGGAGAAGGTGCTCGAGGTTACCGCTCCCTACAAACTGGTTTCGCGGGAATTTAGGCCTGCGAATTCTATTATCCATATCGGCGACGTGAGTATAGGCGGCAAAAAGATTGTGACTATGGCGGGGCCATGCACACTGGATTGCCGTGAGAATCTCTTTGAAGTTGCTCGTAAAGTGAAGAAGGCCGGAGCAGGGGTGCTGCGCGGGAGTGCTTTTAGACCGAGTAGTGCGCCCGTGAGCGTGCAGGGTTTGGGGGAAGAAGGCCTGGTCTTGATGCGCGAGGCTTGTGATAAATGCGGTTTAAAGATGATTACAGAGGTTATGAGCATCAATGATGTTGAGCTTGTCGCGAAGTATGCGGACATTCTTCAAGTGGGTGCGCGCAATATGCAGAATTATAATTTGCTCAGTGCTGTGGGGCAGATTAAAAAGCCGGTGGTTCTGCAGCGCGGTTTGGCCTCAATGGTTAAGGAGTGGCTCCTTGCCGCTGAATACATTGCGGCAAAGGGCAATACCCAAATTATTTTCTGTGAACGCGGAATCCGGACCTTTGAATCCGAAACTCAGTTTACTTTGGATCTGAGTGTAATTCCGATTGTGAAGCAGTACTCGCACTTGCCGGTCGTGGTCGAGCCCAGTCATGCGGTTGGGAAGTGGGGGCGGGTACTGCCCATGGCCTTAGCCGCTGTGGCGGCGGGTGCGGACGGCCTTATTTTGGAAGTGCACGCCAAGCCGGAGGAGTCCTTGTCTTGCGGGCCTCATGCGCTCCTTCCCAGGAATTTCAGCAAACTGATGCGAGAGCTGCAGAAGGTGGCACAGAGTGTGGGGCGCGATGTCTAAATCGAACCAGGAAAAACCCCTGTTTGACACAGTCGCGATTCTCGGCCTGGGACTGATGGGAGGCTCCCTGGGAATGGCGCTCAAACAAAGGGGTGTGACGCGCTGTGTGTCGGGTTTTGCGCGCAAGGAGAGCGTGCGGAAAGCCGCGCTCAAGCTCGAGGCCGTGGACCAGGTTTTTTCCGACCCGCAGCCTGCTGTGGCAGGTGCAGAGCTCGTTGTCCTGTGCACCCCTCTGTCGACGATGGCTGGTTTGGTTGAGAGGATTGCAGGAGCGCTGCAGAGTCAAGCCGTGGTGACTGATGTGGGCAGCACCAAGCTGGAGATCCTGACTGAACTCCAGAAGCTTCTGCACAAGGGGACTCATGTGGTGGGCTCCCATCCCATGTGCGGGTCGCACCTGACCGGTATTATGGCGGCATCGCCAGACTTGTACGAGGGGGCTCCCTGTTTTGTGACGCCGACGGCCAGAACTCATGGGGCCTCCCAGCGCCGGGTTGAAAAGCTTTGGCGTTCCATCGGATGCAAGGTCAAACTTCTGAGCCCGGGGGAGCACGATCGTTTGGTGGCGGCTATCAGCCATGTGCCCCATCTGGCGGCTGTGGCCCTGGTCAATGCCGCGACCGATGAGCAGCTCGCCTTTGCAGGAAGCGGGTTCATGGATAGTACTCGGATTGCTGCCGGCTCCCCTGAACTGTGGCGCGATATTTGTGTCACGAATCGCAAAGAAATCGGACGGGGGCTGAAGGCTCTGATTGCTGAACTCCAGAAGGTGGAGCGCCAGGTCCGGTCGGGCCGGGACCAGACCCTCACCGCCACTCTTGAAAGAGCCTCCGAACGCCGCCAGAGACTCTAAGAAGTCTTCCTTTGGACAATTTTTCCGCACTACGGTCGGGACCGGCCACCTCGCTCCGGATCGCCTTATATAGTTTTTTCATTGAATGGTGAAGTACGGGGGGCCGCCCCTCCCTCAAGCGCGGATAAACCGATTCCTTTGTGTGTGCGGGGTACCCCTGCCGTGTTGGCTAGTTACAGGGGACATATCTCCTTCGGAGATGTGTCCCCCCAACGTCCTTGGAGAGCCGTGCCTCGAGACAGCTGGCGGAGCATCTCGACCGACCCGATACCATGACCCAAGGGGACGGTTCTCGTGTAAGTCCATGCTGCGAAAAGAATAGGCGAGACCTGTCCCTGAGGTGTTGCGCGGATGCAGCTGGCGGGCGTCTCTTGCCTTAAACCCCCTGGTTGTGGTATTATCCACCACTATGTCGGCTCATGGGCTCGGTCCCAGGGCCGGCAAATCTATGAACACGAGGTGATTGCAGTGAGTTTAGTGAGCAAAGAAGATCAGCTCCCAGAGGAGCTGGAGCAAGTCAGTCAGGAAGATCAAGAGCTGGACGAAGAGCTGGCAGCTCTTTACGAAGAATCCATGAACGACCTGGACGAGGGCGCGGTGGTTAAGGGAAAGATCCTTTCCGTGTCCAAGGGCGAGGTTGTGGTGGATGTCGGTTATAAGTCCGAGGGAGTCATCCCTCTCCATGAGTTCAACAACGCGCCGGTCGCTGTCGGCGACGAAATTGACGTGCTCGTGGAGGTGTGTGAGGACGAGGACGGCATGGTTGTGTTGTCCCGGCAGAAGGCGGAACGCACGCTCGGATGGGAACGCTTTATCTCTAATTATGAGGAAGGTGAACTCATTCAGGGCCGTGTCACTCGCAAGGTCAAGGGCGGTTTGATGGTGGATATTGGAATTGAGGCCTTTTTGCCCGCCTCCTTGACCTCCACAAAGGGGTATCCGGACCTCAACCGGATGGTGAGCCAGACGTACAAATTCAAAATCATCAAGGTCAACCGCAGCCGCAAGAATGTGGTGCTTTCCCGCCGTGAGGTGCTTATGGCCGAGCGCGAAGAGGCCCGCGGCAAGTTGCTCGTAGATCTTGAGGTCGGCCAGATCCGTGAAGGTGTGGTCAAGAATATCACGGACTTTGGTGCGTTTATTGATCTTGGCGGAGGAGTGGACGGACTGTTGCATATCACGGATATGGGATGGGGCCGGCTCAACCATCCGAGCGAGGTTGTGAGCGTGGGGGATTCGATCAACGTAAAGATCCTGGATTTTGACCAGGAGAACATGAAGATCTCTTTGGGCCTCAAGCAGACCATCCCCAGTCCTTGGGAAAATGTGGAGACCAAGTACAATGTCGGCGACCAAGTCGCCGGCAAGGTTGTTAACCTCATGCCCTACGGCGCCTTTGTGGAGCTGGAGAAGGGAATTGAGGGACTTGTTCACGTCTCCGAGCTCTCTTGGACGCGCCGTGTCGAACATCCGAATCAGGTCCTCACGGTTGGGGACCAGATCACGGTGGTCGTGCTCAATGTGGACCAGGATAAGCAGAAAGTGGCTTTGGGCTACAAGCAGACCCAGGCCAATCCTTGGGCTGCTGCCCAGGCGGCTTATCCGGTGGGCTCCAAGGTCAAAGGCAAAGTGCGCCACTTTGTGGAGTACGGTGCCTTTGTGGAGCTGGATGATGATCTCGAAGGCCTCATCCACATCTCCGACATGTCCTGGACTCGCAAGGTAAACCATCCGGCCGAGATCCTCAAAAAGGGTCAAGAGGTTGACGTGGTCATCTTGACTGTGGACGCGGACCAGCAAAAAATCGGTTTGGGTCTGAAGCAATTGATCACCGATCCCTGGAGCCGCATTCTGGAGGAGTACCCGATCGGCAAGGAGGTCGACGGACACATCACGAAGATCACTAACTTTGGATTGTTCGTGGAACTCGAGCAGGATGTCGAAGGGTTGGTCCATGTTTCGGAGCTGCCGGAAAAACCGCAGGGTTCGCTTGAGGATGTCTTCAAAGACCATGTGGGCAAAGAAGTGCGTGTCCGTGTGATCAAGGTCGACAACGATAAGCGGCAAGTCGGTTTGAGCATGATGGATTTGGATCAGCCTCATGATTTCAAAGCCATCATTGCCGCGAGTGCCGCAGCGGCCTTGGAAAAGGCGCAGGAAGGGTCTGATGAGCCCGACTCCGTGGAGGCCGTGGATGGCGGCGACTCTGATGGGGATTCCCAGGCCAAGGCCCAAGAGGAGCCTAAAGCGTCCACGGAGACGGAGCCGGACAAAACTAAAGAGTGAGACGGTGAGCTTGAGTAAGGAAACTCAGGACCAACTTCAGCAGCTCACGCGTGGCGTGAGTGAGGTGATCTCTGAGGATGAACTCGCTCAGAAATTAGAACAGGCGCGGAAGGAGAAACGTCCTCTTCGAGTGAAGGCGGGCTTTGATCCAACCGCGCCTGATCTGCATTTGGGACACACGGTCCTGTTCAGGAAGCTCAGACAATTTCAGGACCTCGGGCACCGGGTGCAGTTTTTGATCGGCGACTACACTTCACTGGTCGGCGATCCCTCCGGACAAAACCAAACCCGGCCGCGCCTCACCCCGGAACAAGTCGAGGTCAACGCCCAAACTTACCGCGATCAAATCGGCATGTTGCTCCAAACCGGGGGAGAACTCTTCGAGACCTGCTACAACAGCCGTTGGTTCGGGGAGATGTCCTTTGCCAATGTGATTGATCTGAGTTCCCGTTACACAGTGGCCCGGCTCATTGAACGCGATGATTTTTCCAAGCGCCTCAAGGAAGGCCGTCCCATCAGTTTGCTGGAGCTTTTGTACCCCTTGATGCAGGGCTATGATTCTGTGGCTCTGCAGGCGGATATCGAATTGGGGGGTACGGACCAGAAGTTCAATTTGCTGGTCGGCCGGGATCTGCAACGTGAGTATGGCCAAGCCCCTCAGGTGGTGATGACCCTGCCCCTTCTGGAAGGCTTGGACGGAGTCCAGAAGATGAGCAAGTCCCTGGGCAACTATGTGGGCATTTACGAGGCCCCGGGGGAGATGTTCGGCAAGCTCATGTCCATCGGGGATGAGCTGATGTGGAAGTATTTTGAGTTGCTCACCCAAGTGCCGGTGGGTGAGATCGAGACTCTGCGCACGGAGGTGCAGGGCGGCCGCGTTCACCCCAAGGCAGCCAAGGTGCGCTTGGCTCAGAGCATTGTCACGGATTACCACGGCGTTGAAGCCGCCCGGGCTGCAGCCGAGGAATTTGACCGCATCTTTTCCAGACGCGAGGATCCGACGGATGTGGCGGAGAAAACCGTGCCTGCTTCGGAGCTCAACGAGGGCCGGATCTGGATTGTGCGCCTGTTGGAGCTCAGTGAAATGGCTCCTAGCCGCAGCGAGGCCCGGCGCCTGATCCAGGGCGGGGGAGTGGTTTTAGACGGCCGGCGCGTGGAAGGAGTGGATGACCAGGTCGAGCTCAAAGCCGGGGCCCTTCTCAAGGTTGGGAAGCGCCGCTTTGTGCGCTTGAGCCCGGGCAACTGATTGAGAAGTGTTTACGTTTCAGAATATTTTTGTTGACAGAATGAAAACACAGCTCTACGCTTTGGGCATAGGAGGGAAGACCTTGAAGCGTACGGGCTGTTTTTTATTTGGGTTTTGTCTGGCGGGCGTTCTCCTCTGCCAAAGCCAGGTTGGAGCTGCCTGGGACTGGGAGCTGGCCGAGTCCCGGTGGCCGTATGCGTCCTCTCCGCTGCACGTGGCAGGTTCTGCGGAGTCCGGCAGGCTGTATGTGGGGACCGGGACCGGGGAGCTCTGTTTCTACAATCTGGACCTCAGGCAATGGGAAGACCTTCCGCCTCCGCCTGCTCCACCTGAGCCCATCGCTGCTCTGCTTCAAATTCCGGACTTTCTTTTTGCCTCTGTAGGCAGCCGGATTTGCCGCTATGAGCTGAGCTCCGGGCAGTGGAGCTCTCTGCCCAGTTATGCGGATCGCTGGGGGCGTGTGCATGACTTGGCTTGGGATTCGCAAAAACAGCAGGTTCTGGTTGCTTCGGACAACGGGCTGTGGGCCGTACCGCTGGCTGAGGGAAGTCCCCAGCGTATACGTGCACTGCCGGAGACAGCTTGCTATCAGATCTTAATCACACAGAGTGCCCATTACGCAGTCAATGCGCAGGGCATCGGGTGCGCGTTGCACGGGGCAGGTGAGTGGCAGCAAAGCCTTCAGCTCAAAGCCGCGTCTATGACTTTGGAAGAGCTCTATGATGAGGATTTTGATGAGGCTCCGGAGGGAGCTTCCTGCCGCCTGGCGGCAGTTCCGGCAAAGGAATCGGAGGCAGAGCTCTGGGCTGTGGGGCAGGGCCGGTTCTGGCGGCTCAATCAGGAGGGGCAGTGGGAGTCTGAAGCTGCACAGGGCCTTCCCGCCGAAGTCCCGGCAGATTTGGCCGTATGCCCAGGGGAGCTGGAGGATTCGGTTCTTGCTCTGGTGCGGGGACAAATCTGGGAGGGTATCCCGGGTTCGAATTCCTGGGAAGAACTCCATGCCCCGCAGCCCGGTGAACTATTGGACTTGGCGTTTTTGTCCGGCTCTGTCCCGTACCTTGCGGCCGTGGGGGCCCGCGGTTTCTTTTTGTGGCAGCGCTCCGAGCCGCGTGCGGTGGCTCAGAACTCTGGGGTGGATACCCATCGATGGTTTGAGTGGATTGAAAACGAGCCTTGCATTGAGGAGGTCCAGGACGCGGCTGAACGCGTGGCTAATGTCCGGCCCGGACAAATTCGTGCCTGGCGCCGCCGTCTGGCCTGGAGCGCCTGGCTGCCCAGCGTGAGCATCGACTGGGATACGGATCAGACCGTGGGGGACCGGGTGGACGAAGGGACTTTTCCTGTTTACCAGGTCATGGATGTGCAGAGTTCCGGGGATTCCTGGGGGGTGGGCCTCAGGTGGGATATGACGGAGTTGATCTGGTCGGGTGATGAGATTTCCATTGATGGGCGATCCCGTCTGCGCGCGCAACTGCGGGATGAAATTCTGCGTGACGTGAACCGTCTGTACTACGAACGCAGGCGCCAGCAACTGGATTGGCTCCAGAACTCTGCGGATTCCCAGCCCTTGACGCCTGATGGGCTCCATGAAATACTCAAGCTTCAAGAGCTGACTGCGGCATTGGATTCCTTGACCGGGGGAGAATTCCGGGGCAGGTGGGTCCAGCCGCTCGAATTGGAGAGAGACTCCTAATGGCTGAAGAAAAACTGATTCTCAACAAGCATGTGGTGCTCAACCTCAGGGCCCGGACCAAAGACGGCGCTATTCGCGAGATGTGCGGAATTCTGGGAGATCATTCTTCGGTCAAGGACGCAAAGCGTTTGCTGCAGGATGTGATGCGCCGTGAAAACCAGGAGAGCACCTATGTGGGCAACAATGTAGCTATCCCGCATGCCATGTCTCCCGGGGTCACGGGAATCCGCGTGGGCTTCGGCCGTTCAATCAAAGGGATTCCCATCCGTACGCGCGGCAAGGAGACCAAGATTCACTTTGTTGTCCTCATTGTCTTTTCAGCCCAGCAGGTCAACAATTACCTCAGAGTTCTGTCCTACCTGAGTACTCATTTGCATGACCGGTCTACCCGTAAGCGCTTGCTCGAGTGCGAGACCGGGCAGGATATCCTGGCGATACTCACTCCTTGAGTGCGGACCTAAGCCCATTTGCTTCCCATTATTGACTCTGATAACATAATTATTTTAACGACAAGGGGATAAGACGTGGCCGTTGTCAATCCGACCCTTCGCATTGCCTTGGTGCAGCCCAATCTGACTGTGGGTGATCTCCATGGAAACGCAGAGCGTGTTCTCGAGGGGCTTGCGCGCGCGCAGGCTGTGGCAGCCGATCTGACTGTGTTTCCGGAGTTGACGCTTTCCGGATATCCTCCCGAGGACTTGTTGCTCAAACCCCAGTTCCGCAAGGACAATGCACGCACTCTGCGCCAGCTTGCACCCTATGTGCCCCACGGCATGACTGCGCTCATCGGTTTTGTGGATGAGGACAAGAAAGGCCATGTGTACAACGCTTTGGCCGTTATTGCCGGGGGGGTGATCCGCGGCGTGTACCACAAGATGTGCTTGCCCAATTACGGGGTCTTTGACGAGCGCCGCTACTTTACGCCGGGCAAAACAGTGGGAGTCTTGGCCTTGGGGGAATTGCTCATTGCGCTCTCCATTTGTGAGGACATTTGGCGCGAAAACGGTCCCTTGGATCATGACCGGGGAATTGCCGGAGCACAGATTATTGTGAATGCCTCGGCCTCGCCCTATCATGCCGGCAAACGCCGCGAAAGAGAGGATCTCTTGAAGCACCGGGCGCGCCAGCATCGCGCCGCCATTTGCTATGTGAATCTGGTGGGCGGTCAGGATGAACTGATTTTTGACGGATCCTCGCAGATTTGGTCGAGCGCGGGCAGGAAACTTGCGCAGGTTCATGCCTTTGAGGAGGATCTGCTTGTGCATGATTTGGAGATCCGGCCCCAGGCGAACCGGCGGGCCGGGGGATCCAATCGATCGGGGATCCGCTTGATTCGTTGCCCTAAGCCTCAGAATGAAGCGCGCCCCAAACTCGGCCGGCGCAAGCGTGTACCGGAACTTTCGCGTTGTGAAGAGATTTACAAGGCCTTGGTCTTGGGCACGCGCGACTACGTGCGCAAGAACCGTTTCAAAGCCGTATGTCTGGGTTTGAGTGGAGGGATTGATTCCGCCTTGACGGCCGCAATTGCTGCGGACGCTTTGGGAGCGGATCAGGTTAACGCGGTGGTGATGCCTTCGCCCTTCTCTTCCAAAGGCACGATGCATGATGCCGAGGCGCTGGCAAAGAACCTGGGGATAGGGCTTTTGCGTTTTCCGATCGAGTCTCTGATGAAAGAGTATGAGCAATCCTTAACCTCGACTATCGGCCACGACTACAGCGCTTTGGCGCGCGAGAATGTGCAGGCGCGGATTCGGGGCAATTTGCTCATGGCTCTCTCCAATTCGTACGGGTGGTTGCTTTTGACAACCGGGAATAAGAGTGAGATGGCTACCGGCTACTGCACCCTTTACGGGGACATGGCCGGCGGTTTTGCCGTGCTCAAGGATGTCCCGAAAACGTTGGTGTACGAATTGTCTGAGTATCGGAATTCTGTCGGGTGCGTCATTCCGCGCACAGTGCTGACGCGGGCGCCCTCCGCTGAGTTGGCCAAGGGGCAGAAGGATGCGGATTCTTTGCCGCCCTATGAAGTCTTGGATCCGATCATCAAAGGTTATGTTGAGGAAGACCGCAGTTATTCGGATTTGGTTCGAGCCGGTCATCGGGCGGATGCGGTGCGCCGCACCATTCGACTCGTGGACGGAAGTGAGTACAAGAGACGCCAGGGTCCCCCGGGGGTGAGAATTACACCTCGCGCTTTTGGGAAGGACCGCCGGATACCGATCACCAACCGCTATGCCCAGTTTTAGTCCGGAGGGCTCATGCCGTGTCCGGACCAAAGACCTGTAATAGGTGAGCAGAGTGACCCAACTCTTGATCGTGACCAACAATCCGCAGGCCTTTAAAACATTTCGTGAGGCGGTGCACGGCCTGGGCTGGAGTGCGCGCTGCGTGACTTTTGAAGAGGCGGAAGGTATGGGCGCCCAAGCCTCAGGCTTTGATGCGGTTTGTCTGTGTTGTGCGGGGGCCCAGGCGCCTGCACTCAACGAGGCCTATGAACTATTGCAGGGGAACCCTACGCTGAGCCCCCTGCCTTTGCTGTTGGTTTTGAGTCCGGCTCAACTCGCTTCAGTGGACCCAAAGTGGGAGTTGGCGGATTTCCTGACTTGGCCGGCCCATCGGGAAGAGCTGCAGTTGCGGCTGGAACGCTATGCCCGTCCGGGAGGGTCTGCGTCGAACGGTTCTCACGAAGTGCGCTTCAGGGACTTGTGCATTGATTTGGAGCGTTATGAGGTCCGCCTGGGCAGGCAGCGTCTGGAGTTCACATTCAAGGAGTTTGAACTCCTCAAGTTTTTGGCTGTGAATCCGGGGAAGGTCCATTCCAGGGAGTATTTGTTGGACCGGGTCTGGGGCTTTGATTATTTTGGCGGGACACGCACAGTCGATGTGCATATCCGGCGGATCCGGTCCAAGCTGGGCCCCGAGGCCGAGGGCTATATCGAGACACTGAGAAATGTCGGCTACCGTTTTGTAGAAGAATTTAACGAGGGTACGGACTGAAGATGTCGGACGTCAAGATTTCAAACACTAAGAAGGTGGATCGCAAACTCAAATGGTTGCTGATTCGTCATGGGGAAAGCACTTGGAACGAGTCGGGGCGCATTCAAGGTTGGAGCAATCCACACTTGAGCGAAACGGGTCGTAAACAGGCCGAGAGGCTGGCCGCCCGGCTCAAGCGCACAAAAATTTCGCACCTCTACACGAGCCCTTTGCGCAGGGCCCGCCAGACTGCGACGGCAGTGGCTGAAGCTACCGGACTCAAGGCCTGCCCTGTTGAAGAGCTCAAGGAAATTTGTCTGGGGGATTGGGAAGGGCTGACTCCCTTTCAGGTGGACCGGCAATTCAGCAATGGGTATGCGTCGTGGCTCAAGGATCCGCACTCGGTGCGCATTCCCAACGCCGAGGGTTCCCGTCCGTTTGTGCAGCGCATCTCCAGGGCTTTTCAGCGTCTGCGTCAAGAGACGTCTGAGGGGACTGTGGCGGTGGTGACGCATGGGGGTGTTATTGCCGCCTATCTTTCCAGCCTGCTGGGTTCGGATTTTGACCGCACATTGCTTTCGATCCAACTCGATAACACCGGCCTCACAACCCTGGAGTGGATTAACGGCCATCCGTCCGTGCGCGGTGTGAACGACCACCGTCATCTCGGAGGCAATGTTGCTGCGCGCGGCTGGCACGCCCAGGCCGTTCGCACCGGTAAATCCGGATGAGCCCATCCGGGGAGAAATTCAAGCCCTTTCTGCTCGACCTGAGCGATGAGGAGCTTTGTGCCCAGTTTGCCGAGTGGGGGGAGCCTGCTTATCGTGTGCGCCAGGTTCTTTCCTGGATCATCGGGAAAGGGGCCGCGTCTTTTGCAGGGATGAGCAATCTGTCCAAGGGACTGCGGATAAGGCTGAGTCGCAGATTTCGATTGGGGGACTTGGAGCTTGCCGACCGGGTGGCTGCCGCTGACGGCACAGAAAAGTTTCTCTTTCGCCTGCGAGACAAAAATCTGATCGAGAGTGCCCTTATTCCCAGTTCGGATCGCTGTACGGCGTGTATTTCCACTCAGGTGGGTTGCCGTCTGGGATGCACTTTCTGCGCCAGCACCCGGGCGGGCCTGGTGAGGGATCTGGGTTCCGGAGAAATTCTCACCCAGGTTTTGACTCTGGATGCTGTGCGGCCGCTCACGCATCTTGTGGTCATGGGGATTGGAGAACCTTTAGAAAATTACGATGCGACCCTGCGGGCTTTACGCCGTTTGGTCGAGTACAGGGGATGGGCGGCCCGCCGCATCACGGTTTCGACCAGCGGCCTGGTCCCGGAAATTGAGAGACTGGCGCGGGAGGATTTGGGGATTCGGCTTTCTGTCTCCCTCCATGCCACGCGCCAGGAGCTGCGCTGGAAGATTATGCCCATTTCGGCGCGTTATCCTCTGGGAG
>JAFGIU010000047.1 GCA_016929445.1 Candidatus Omnitrophota bacterium | reverse complement strand
TTGCGTCCGGCCAGCGCGGCAGAAGCATCTCCCCAGGCCAACATCAACAGTCCCACGGCTGTGGCAAAACGATAGGGCGTGTTCCAGGTCAACGCAATCAAGAAAACAAAGCTTAGCGGCAAGTAAACAGTGCCCCAATCCCCCTCGGATTGAATTTTCATGGAACGAAACCACCCCTTTTTCAAGGCAAGTGAATTGAGGAACACAAAGCTCAAGGGAGGAATTAGCGCGGCTAAAGCAGAATCAAACAAAAAAAAGGTCGGCACAATCCAGGAACCCACGCTCACGTGAATTACTTTCCGCGTAAAGTCAGGGCTGTACTTGAGACGCGCCCGCAAAGCCTCGGCAAAACCCAGGACAAACAGGATATAGGCATAAGAAATCCCCAAGGCCAGAAGATCGCGGGCGGTCAATCCTCAAGTCCCCGCTTCAATCGCAGCACGCGTCCTTGCATTGTTTGGCCTCCGGGGGCTCCGACCAACTGCAGCACCGTCGGCGCTAAATCCATGATATGAGGATCGTCCAACACCTTCCGGTTACTCAGCAACATCCCTGCGGTGATTTCCGGATCATAAGAGCAATGATCCCCGCTCCACTTGGCCAGATTGGGTTCAAAGACTTCGGCAGGAATCCCGCCCAAAGCCGTTTGCCAGGAAGTGCGGTAACCCTCCTGAAATCCCACAACCAAATCCGGGGCAAAGGGAACCCAGGGCCCGCTGTAGATTTCATGGCGACGGTAAACCTTGCGTATCACATCCTCCTCACTCTCCGGATCCACCAAGGCCTCCAAATCCGCAATCAAACGGGCGCAGACACTCTCGTATTGCTCCACTGAAACGATCCCCTGCGGCTCGCGGCCCTGCAAATTGATATAAAGGCCGGCCAGGCCCAGGCTGTAGGCGCGCGTCCTCGACCAATCCACATTGGGCCAGAACTCGCCCTGGTCAAAAAGATCATTGAGATTCCTCTCACGGGTCTCCTCCTCGGCCTTGAGGTGCATATAACCCTGCTTCACCAGCCAGGTATTGATATTCACCGACGTCCGGTAGGAGTGAAAGCCATGGTCTGAAACCACCGCAAACCAGGTATTCTCGTCCACATAGTTGTCATAGACCTCTCCCACGATGCGATCCATTTCCTGGTAAACCTTAAAAATGGCGTCGCCGTACCGGGCAGCCAAGTCCGCGTCATAGGCCGGGTGTTCCTTGTCAAAGAGACGCCAAAACATATGTTGAATACGGTCCGTGGCCTCGTACACGCCGACAAAACACTGCCAATCCCTTTTCTCGAGTTGGTTTTTCATCAGAGCTTCACGCCTCTGGAAGGTAAAGTAGGCATCCTCCAAAAAGACCTGCTCGTCAATCTTGTGCTCGTTCAGGGCCCAGGTATCAAAGGCCCAGCCCAGGGTCTTGTAAAGGCCTTCCTCCTCCGCGAGCTGCTTGGAAAAAGACTTGGGGGTAGAGAGGCTCACATTGGGAGGAGTCTGGCACGGATGGATATTGACGGGAGAGAGGTAGAGTTTGAAATGCGGCGAGACTTCTTCTAGATAGAAACGGCCGATACCCCGGATCTTGAGAAGCGGATTCATCGGGAACTTGAAATCATACCAGGAACTCCAAGAGCCCACCGCAAGGGTTTCGGACTGGCCCTGGAATTCAACAGTGGCTGTCTGCTTCTTGCGGTCCAGCTGAATGCGCAGGGGCGGCTGAATCGGAGGACGCTCCTTCAGCGTTTCATTGCGCGGCCCCCAGACAAAGCTTTCAATGACTCCGTTCTCGTCAGGTACTGCGCGAACGAGCTTACCCCCCATCTCCGTATCCTGGTTCTCTTCGATGGTGTCTGAGTAATAGCTGAAAGTACCGAAAGTGCCGCGCACATCCGGAACTCCCAGCCCGGAAAGCATACGGCCAAAACCTTTTTTCATGGGTTCGGCCGGGAAAGTCGCCGGGCATTGAATGACGACCGTCGGCACTTCCGCGTCCGCACTGTACTGCCAGAAAGAGCGCGTCTTCTTTCCAGCCTCAGGCCAGGGCAGCTCCGCAGGCACCCACAAAAACAACGCAGTGTAAACCAGTCCCCCGGCCACTGCGCCCAGGACCAGACTAACTCCCCGCCGGTGCCTGCGGCGCAGCAAAAACAGAAACAGCCAAAACACCATCGCAGCCGATAGCCCTGCAAACACAGCCACTCCGATGCGCTGGGCCGGATGCGGCAGGATGGAGCGCTTCGTGCGCATGATCATCCCGAATTCCGGCAAGTAGCTGCCCGGCTGCCGGCGCAGAAAATCAAAGATCCCCGTGTAACCGGGGTTCTTGCCCGCGGAAAACACGGCCCAGGACACGGGAGACTGCGGCGGGGTCGAGGTCCCTAAATCCACAAAGCAACCCTCTTGGGCCACGCGCGCCATATTCGGCAAATGCCCCTCTTCCATCCACTGCCGGCAAAGATCCGGATCCGCTCCGTCAAAACCGAGAATCAGCACCCGGTCCTGAGCCCAGGCCGCAGGGGCCCAAAGTATTGCCAAAGAAAACAGCGCTGTCAGAATTCGAGTGCCTCTCATTGCACATCTCCTGAGATCAGGAACACCGGTTCCGGGCCGATCTCGCCCATGAGAAAATCCTTTTCTGAATTCAGGATCTCCTCATTCCCCATTAGATCAATCACGCGAACAGGTCCGGGCCCGAAGGGCAGCTTTACCGTTGCCGGGCCTTCCGGAGCCCAAACCACCCAAACATTGCGCACGCTCCCTCTGAATTCATAGGCACGCATGGAGGCGTTCGAGCGGTCCAATGCCTCCCAATTCGAGTCCTTCAGTTGTGTCGCAAGATTTCGAAGCGCCAGGTATGCGGGCTTCGCAGAAAGATCAAACCTTACTATACCCCAACTTTGCGCAGGGGACTCCGGCAGATCTCCAAAATCGCGAAAATTAAACCAGAATATGCGTTCCACTTGCGGCCGGCTGAGCGCAAGCACAAAGGTGCGCACCAAAAACGCGGCCTGAGTCGGTTCGTCCAGAGTCTTTCCGATGTCCCGATGCAATTCACCGGTGCTCCATCCAAGCTCCGTAAGCCAGAAGGGACGGGAGGCATCGCCAGCCCGCTCGGTCCAGAGCTCTGCCTGCTTGATCCGCTGGATCACTCCCGGTTCTTTCCCCTGTTTCTCCGGTCTCTTCACATATGGGTGCAGCCCGATCACATCGACTAAAGACTGAAGCGCGTTTTCTTTGTAGAGCTTGTCCAAAAACCAGAAATTCCCCCGGGCCAGGCCTCCCGAAACAATGAGGGTCTCCGGTTGATGACGGCGCAATGTTTGGGCGGCAGCTCTCAGAGTCGCGGCATAGCGCGTTGGATTGATCGGGCTCCAAAAAGCTTCCAAATCCGGCTCATTCCAAATCTCCCAGGCGGCAATGCGATCCCCGTACCGGCTCACTGCCGCCTCGACAAAACGCACAAAGGCCTTTCCGGATTCCGCTGTCCCGTCCGAAGGTTGAGCCCAACGCGTCCCGCCCAAAAATGAACCCATCACGCGCAGACCCGCAGACTCAGCCGCGTTGAGCCCCTGATCCACAAGGCTCCAAGTGTACTCGCCCTCCTGGCGCTCAATGCGATCCTGGCGCAAGCCCTGGCGCACCCAAGCCACACCGCTCTGGGCAATGAGCTGCGCCTCGGATTCACGCCCCCAGTTCCGGCCCAAGAGAGCACCCACCGCAAACGGGCTCTCGGGATTAGGCTTGAGAGGAGGGACACCCACGCCCCCGTACACAGTCTGTTCGCCAAGGACTTGGCCTTCGGTGTTGAGCAAGCTCAGCTCCACAGAATACGGCCCCAGGCGTTCCGGACTCGCGCGCAAAACATGAACCGTATTGAGGCCCGAGGGACAGAGGACTTTTTCTTCTCCCTGGTCCAGGAATTCTCCCCCGGGACCCTGAATCGCATAACGCAATGTGCCATCCAGGGTCTCGATACCGCGATTGGCCACCTGCACCTCCACCAGCACAGGTTCTCCAAGACCAAAAACATTTCCGGGCGCTGCGGTGCGCGCCTGCAAATAGGGCACTGAGAGACGCACTTTGTGCAAAGTCTCCGGTCCGTTGTCCCGGGCGTGGATACGAAGATCCCCAATCCCGCCTTCCATGGAATAGTCCCGGCCCTGGCGATTAGCAAAACGGCAATCGTGCAGAGGTACGCGGTAGGTCTTCCACTCACTGGTCCCCGTCTTGATCAACAGCACACCCGTGTGCCAAGAATAGCGGCCATCCCGCGCATCCTCCACAAAGCGATCCGCCTCGATATTAAGTTTGTCCTTTCCGCTGTCAAGATACGTAATTTCCAAGTCAAGACGTTGCGCATTCCCGTCAAAGGCAAAGCTGTCGTTCACATTCAAGGTTAAAGTCTGGGCGTCCGCAGTGTGGCGGCCGCTCTTGCCCTTCCAAAAACCCGGCCGGGTTTCCTCAGGATCCGCCACTTCAATCCCATGAGAATCGTCCTCCGAACCAAAGATAACCCAGACTTCCTGGGCATGAGAGTAATCAATAGACGCAGAGGAAGAATCCGCTGTGGAGGCAGCCGAGCAAGCGGCAAGGAACAGCAGACCAGCAAGGAATGCAAGAGACGGCAGGATATATCGTAATTTCTGTCTTTTCACCATATTACGTTGACCTTGATCTTCTTAGTATAGTATACTTCCCGTGAGATTTTTCAAATCGGAGGTTTCGTTGTTCAAGCCACCCTCAGTTTTGCAGGTATTCCTTTTCCTTGTCTTCGCTGCCTGCCTGCTGCCCCGGCCCGCACACGCCTATCTTGATCCAGGCACAGGCAGTTATTTCCTGCAGCTCCTTTTGGGCGCCTTCCTCGCCCTCTCTTTTGGATTGAAGATTTTTTGGCACCGGATCAAGCTCTTCCTTTCAAGCCTGTTTTCGAGAAAAAAGGATGATGATCACACCGGCACCGGGGACTAGAGTCTCCGCTTCCTTCCGCGACCCTGACGGTTTTGTCTACACGCGCGAGGGAATCCTCTACCGGCAGATCAATGAACCCTATAGGGAAGAATACGAAGCCTTTCTTCAGTCCGGACTTTACGAATCCCTGACCCGGGACGGACTGCTCATTTCCCACGAAGAAGTCGATCTCAGTCTGGCCCTCACTGAAGGCGCCTGCCGGGTCCTCAGGCCGCAGCAACTGTCCTTTGTCTCTTACCCTTATGAATGGAGTTTCAGCCAATTACAGGATGCGGCCCTGACCACCCTGGAGCTGGAGCGCAGAGCCCTTGAGAAGGGTTTCAGTCTTAAAGACTGCAGCGCCTACAATATCCAGTTTTCCGGCGGACGCCCGCTTCTCATCGACTCCCTGTCCTTTGAGCGCGTCCGCTCCGGTGAGCCTTGGGTGGCCTATCGCCAATTTTGCCAGCATTTTCTGGGTCCCTTAGCCCTCATGGCGCATTGCGACGTGCGCCTCTCCCAACTCCTGCGCCCCTTTTTGGACGGCATCCCTGTGGATCTCACGCATGCCCTTCTGCCGCGGCGGACCTATGTTCAGTTTGGGCTCCTCTCCCATATTCATCTGCATGCGATGAGTCAGAAAAAATTTGCCGGCGCAGCGACTGCAGGACGCCGGGCTATGATGAGTTTGATGGCGCGCCAAGGATTGGTGGACAGTCTGTGCAGCACCGTTAGCAAGTTCCGTTGGAAACCCCAGGGCACGGAATGGGGCGAGTATTACGGGGATACGAATTACAGCCCGGAAAGTCTGGAGGCCAAGAGGCAAATCGTGGGAGAGATGCTCGATGCGCTGGAACCCAAGCCGCAGACAGTCTGGGACCTGGGGGCCAATACCGGCCTTTTCAGCCGCCTTGCCGCGGAACGCTCCATTCAAACCCTGGCTTTTGATATCGATCCTGCAGCCGTGGAAAAAAATTATCTCCAGTGCCGGGCCCAAGGGCAAACGCACCTGCTGCCTTTGCAGCTCGATCTTTCGAATCCGAGCCCGGGTCTGGGGTGGAGATCAACGGAGAGAATGTCCTTGGCAGAGCGGGGTCCGGCCGGTGCAATTCTGGCCCTGGCTTTGGTCCACCATCTGGCTATTTCAAACAACACACCTCTTGAAGAAATCGCCGCTTACTTCGACACGCTCAGCGCCCGCCTGATTATCGAATTCGTTCCCAAGGAAGATTCGCAGGTCCAACGCCTGTTGGCTTCCCGGGAGGACATCTTTCCTCTGTACACTCAGGCAGGTTTCGAAGCAGCCTTTGGACGGTATTTCGAAAATCTCCGGGTTGAAAGTATCCCCGGAACTTCGCGCACACTCTACTCCATGAAACGGCGGTAAATGTGATGAGACGCACTTCTGTCTTTCATCCCTTTCTCTTTGCTCTCTTCCCAATCCTCTCGGCCTTTGTGCACAATTCGTCTCAAATGCAGCTTTCCGAACTCTGGCTCCCCCTATCCGTTGTACTCGCCGGAACCTCGCTCCTTTGGATCCTGCTGCGCATGGGGATCGAGGACCGGGCCAAAGTTGGCCTGCTGCTCAGCGGCCTGATTTTTTTCTTCTTTTCGTATGGGCATGTGATCGGATTGATCCACGGAGCCCGCCTCGGCGGCTGGATGTGGGGGCGGCACCGCTATGTCCTTTTGGTATTCGGGCTTCTTCTGGTAAGCCACGTGTTCCTCTGCCTTCGCACGCGCCGCAATCTGGAAACGCTCACGCGTTTTCTCAACACCTTCAGCCTCTGTCTGGTCGGCATATCCCTCATCACGGGCCTGGCGCAGTTTGGCGGACGCATTCAAAACTCTGAAGGACCGGACCCCTCGGGTATGGCTCTCAAAGCGCCCGCGGCCAAACCCGATATTTACTATCTGATTTTGGATGGATACGGCAGGCAGGACGTGCTCCAGAATCTCTACGATTACGACAACAGCGAATTTCTCGGATTTCTGAAGCAAAAGGGCTTCTATATCGCTTCGCAGAGTTACACCAACTACCCTCAAACCCATCTCTCTCTCTCCTCCTCACTTAATTTTGAGTACCTCGATGAGCTCGCGCGCCGGATGGGCCCCCGCAATTCCGACCGTTCCCCTCTTGTGAAGCGAATGCGGGATAACCGGATCATGCAACTGCTGAAGTCACAGGGCTACCGGACACTCAGTTTTGATACCCTGGTCAAGGCCGACGTGCATCTGAGTTACAAGGGCACAGTGACCGAATTTCAAAATGTGCTGCTCAACACTACCCCGGTGCCTTATCTCATGGAAAGGCTCCGCCTGCCGTTTTCCCGGTTTCAGTATGATGCGCACCGCAATCAAATGAGATTTATTCTGGAGAAATTACCGGAGCTTCCGCAGGAGGACGGACCGATTTTTGTTTTCGCCCATGTGCTGCTACCCCATCCGCCTTTTGTGCTCGGGGCCCAGGGCGAGGCATTAAGCGTGGATCGAAAATTTCACCTATACGATGGGAGTCATTTCTTTGAACTCGGCGGAACCCGGAAGGAATATCTGGAGGGCTACCGGAATCAGGTCCGGTATGTTAATTCAAAGGTGAACACCGCCGTGGAACGCATTTTGCAGGAATCTGTGCGCCCTGTGGTGTTGATCATTCAAGGAGATCACGGTCCGGGAATGTATCTGGATCACAGCAGTTTGGAGAAGACCCACTTGGCGGAGAGGATGGCGATCCTCAATGCCTATTACCTGCCGGGCGCCGAAGCGCGTCTTTATCCGCGAATCTCCCCGGTCAACAGCTTTCGTGTCTTGCTGAATCATGTGTTCGGCGCAGATCTGGAACTCCTGCCCGACCGTTCCCACTTCGCGCCGCACACCTATCCCTACGACCTCACCGAAGTCACCGACCAACTTCGTTAAGCTTCCACAACCAGGGACGGTTCTCGCCATCTATTTGTAGTAGTGAGAGTTATGTAAGGGTCGTCCCCATGGGTGCGGATTTCGAGTCTGCATTCCCTAGGGATCGGGCCGGTCACCTCGCGCTGACGTGTTGCGTCAGATGGCTTTGCGGAATCTGCCCCAAACAACGCGTGGGGTCGCTTTGACTTACTCCGCCAGCTGTCACGGGGGTGGCTCTCCGCGCGCACGCGCTATGAGCCACGCCCCGGCCGCGCTGTCGGAGCAACGGTTGTGTGCTAAGGGGTGACGAAAGCCACGTTCTGTGAAAAAGGGACGGTTCTCACGGAACTCAATGATACACAAGGGGTAAGCGAGAACCGTCCCTGGTTTGATTCAACACAGGGCAGTGGCTTCCGGCAGCGTGGCCGGGTTAAACGCCTTGGGCAGTTTTGTGGAAGATGTCCAGATCTTCTTGCTCGTCCTTGTGCGTAAACAGTCCTGCGATCGCACTAATGAGCAAGAGAACGAGTGTGCCCCAGGTCAAACGCAAACCCCAAATCTCCCAGGGCCCGCGGACATAAGCGCCCTGCAACAGGCCCCGGATCCCTGCCGGCACCTCCACCTGCAGCAAGCCCTCGGATGTCATCCGGGTGGGAACCGGCGCGCCCACCATCTCAACGCACCAATCCGGGTGGTAAGCCATGCCCGGCACCCAGGTTGCTGCCTTAGCCAAAGGCACTGGGATACGGGCTTCAAAGCCGTGCGTACCGACTTGCACATCCACGAGTCCGGGAGGCAAAGGCAAGGGCTCCTGCCCTATCAAAGCAAAAATCCTAAAAGGGCCCACTGCGCTTTCCAATACAAAGAAGGGCGAAGCAGTAAAAAATGCCAGGGCCTTGATCTCCCGGTCATGCACCAAGACCTGGCTCACGCGCAGCCTTCCGCAGCGCTCCACAAAGGCCAGTTCCTCCTCAGGCTCAAATGAAGTGCCCAGAAGGATTTGGTCCCAGCTCTTGGAGCCTGTATCGGAGATCTTGTGCGCAGCATCCCCATACAAATAGGCACTCATCACAGGCCCCATATGCCCGCGAAGACCGCCGATGACCTCGCGGCCTGTGTATTGCGGGATCAACGCATAGAGATGAGACCAACTCCCTGCGTGACGCACGGTCACCGCGGAGGTCAACAGCCTGCCCTTCCCCCCACGCAAAACTTCCCAAAGCGCGTCGAGCCGCAATGACCTCTCCATACTGGAGTAGTAGAAGGGATCCCCGGGCGCCAAACGCCTCTGAAGCGGACTGTCCAAGTACGGAGTCCAAAGGCCGGCTGAACACACGACCAAAACCACCCAGGTCCAAGCCCGCTTGGAAATCGAGACCGGCTTTTGCCGGCTGAGCCCCAGCAAGAGATCGGCCAAATACTTGAGCCCGATCCCGGACACCAAAAGCGTGGCCATATAGATATCGTCTTTGAATTTAATGGGTTCAAAGAGATCCAAGCCGAGGACCCGGTAAAAGAGGTAGTAATTGACAAGGCTCAAAAGGGCCATCAGCGGAGGAATAGTCAGGATCGCGGACCAAGTGCGGCGTTTGCAATCGTCCTTTTCCGCATAGACCGCAGCCAAGGCCAAGGCGTAGAGCACCAGGACCGGCCCCATCCCCTTGACCCAGGAACCCAGGATTACAAAGGACCAGGGGTGATGAACCGAACGCATGTAGAGGTCCTTGTACGCCATAGCCGGAAAAAGCCAATGAGCAGCCAACCCCAAGCTGATCAAGCCCATCCACAGGACCCACAGGACCCCGGTACTGCCGCGCAGATTATGGAACTTCCCCCACTGCCAAGCAAAAACCGTGAGCACCGCGACCACAGCCAACGGAAAATGCCAGGGATGCGTTACTGCCACAGCACCTAACACCGCGCCGGTCAGAGCAAAAGACCAGAAGGGACGGACGGACTGCGCAGCGCGCACCGCACAAGCAGCCGCCAACGGATAAAGGGCCAGAGAAATTCGCCCGTTGAGCATCCCCATCTCCAGCGCACCGCGCACATCGCTCCCCATATAAACCGGATCTCTAAAGATCAGAATGAGAACAGCCGCCCAAGCCGAGACAGCCCGGTTGAGCCCGATACAGCGCGAAAACCAATAGGAAGTCCAGGCCGGAAGCAGGTAAACAACGACCAGGAGAAGATAGTAAATCCATTCGATGCTCAGAGATTTGGCGCTAAGAAGATCTATCAGGACGGCGATGTAGGCATAACCGGGCGGATAAAACTGCAGCACAGGCCAGCCGCCCATGAAATAGGGACTCCAACTGCCGATTGCATGATAAACCGGCGCCGCATCCCGGAGCAAAAACCAAAGGCTGTGCAGACGCACAGGGTGATCCAGGTGCAGCCAGAGATCCGGCCCCTGCCACAAAGGCAGCGCAATCATCCCCAACGCGGAGACAAGCAAAATCAAAAACAGGCTGAGGAGAAATCCAAAAATGCGCTTCAAAAAAGCTATCCCCTCCTCTTCACAAAGAGATCAGCCAGCAGCCCCAGTACCGTAATCTGCATCGCAAAGAGTATTAGGATTGTCACCGTAATATCAAACTGATGCCCCACGACAAGCCATCCGTAAAGAAAAATCGCCACCGCAGCCAAAACCAAGGCTCCGCTCAAAGGGAGAATGACCTTGAGCGGTTTGAAATAAACCGTAGTCCTCAGGATTAAAGTCAAGAAATTGATTGTGTCGGCAATCGGGCGAATCTTGGAACGACCCACCCGCTTGTTGTAGCTAATGGGAACGTACCCAATCGTGTAGCCCTCACTCAAGAAGGCCAGGGAGATGGTCGTTGTAAGAGAGAAGCCCGAGGGTAAAATGCTGAGAAACTTGGCGGCCAGATCTTTACGGAAGAGACGCATGCCGGAATTCATATCCCGGATTTCCGTTTCCGAGAGATACTCGGCCAGCTTGACCAAGAACCACTTGGCAAACTGACGCAACCCCGAGAGCTTGGCATCCGGGGCCGTGCGCGCGCCCACCACCATATCCCAGTCCGAAGCCGCGTCCAGGAGCTTCGGGATCTCCTCCACGGGATAGGTGCCGTCCGCATCCGTTATCATGATCCAAGGATACAAGGCCCGGCGAATACCGGCCTTAATGGCCGCCCCGTAACCTTGGTTCCGGCCCGTCTGCACCACCTTAATCTCTCCGGAAAAACTGCGGACCTTATCGGCAGTGGCATCTGTGGAGCCGTCGTCCACCACCAGGATTTCATACTGAACACCCAAAGGCCCCAGTGCCTCCTGCAATTGCTGCAATACAGAGACAATGCCCGCTTCCTCATTATAGGCAGGCACAATTACAGTCAGAGCATCCACCCCTCTAGTTCTCTGCGAATCCTCGTTCACTCCTGTCCTCCCATCACTCTTTGAAACGCCCTCTGGCCGCAGCCCATCGAAGCAGGTCTGCATAAAGCTCATCCACGGCCTTGAGTTGCGCATCCAGACTATGCGCGGTTCGCACCTTTTCTCTGCCGGCTGCCCCCATTTTACGCGCCTCGTCCGGGCGCTCCAACAAACGGCAAATGGCCTCAGACATGGCCTGCGGATCGTGCAAAGGGGTCAGCACTCCCCCGACCCCGTCCTTCAGAAGATCCACGGTTCCGGTCGCGGCTGTGGCCACCACGGGTTTGCCTAAGGCCATCCCTTCCAGGACCGTGTAGGGCATACCCTCCCAAAGGGAAGAGAGGAGAACCAAATCCGCACAACCGACAATAGCGGGGGCATCGCTGCGCCAGCCCATCAACTGAACGGAACTCCCCAAACCCAATGCATCAATCTGCTCTTGAGTCTGTTCCAAAAGCGGGCCGTCGCCCACATACAAGAAACGCGCATTTGGAAAGCGGCGCAGCACAAGCGCCGCAGCGCTCACAAAATCCTGCGGCGCCTTCTGAGGGGCCAAACGGCCCACCATAACCAAGACAGGCGCCAGACTCTCGATACCCAACTCACGGCGCTTTTCGTCCGGATCCCCCGCGCGCTGTGCCAGGGATGCGAGGTCCACTCCATTGGGAATCATCCGGATTTTGTATCCGGGCACAATGCGCCATGCGCGCAGAAGAGCCTGCTCTGAAGAGGACAAAGCCATCACACAATCACAACATTTGCCCGCAAGCCACTCCAGAATGGCATAGAAGGCACGCACTGGCAAGGCAGCGCCCGGCCGGTCCACGGCAATACTGTGCGGGGTATGCAGTACGACAGGCACACCCGCAATGCAGGCAGCCAGCCGGCCGAGAAAACCTGCCTTGGAACTGTGTGTATGCACCACGTCAAAACGCTCACGGCGCAGAAGCCGGACCAATCGACCCAGGGCCCTGGGATCGCCCACAGGACAAATCTCCCGGCGCATATCCACAAAATGCGCAGGTACCCCGGCCTCTTTCAAAGCTTGCGGAAAAGAAAGTTTTTCAGGGTCCGCGCCCCGGACATGATCGGCCTCTGAGACAACCGCGTGCAAATCCCATCTTCCCCGGTCCAAGCCCTCCAAAAGCTTCATGATATGTTCCTGAACCCCTCCGGTGGCCTGGGAGATCAGAGCCACTTTCGGCCGCGTCCCTTGAGTACAAAAATCTCTATCCGCTAAGCGGACCGCTTCCACTAAATACCCTTCTCCCAAAGTCCCAAGCCAAGGACGCCGGCCCCACGCCTCCATCTTCAAACCCACGGGAATCGCAATCCGGCGCAGCAACATCTGGAAGGGGCGCGGTAAGGGGCTAAAATGAAAGTACACGCTGTCGGATTTCTGAAGCCCTGCTCGAGCAAGCTGGTCCACAAAGATCTTCGCGGAATGCTTCCTGGCTTGGATCTTGAGCATGCCGGATTCCCCGGCCCTTTCCGCATGTCCCCCTGTAATCCAGTTGCGGTAGAGCCATCGCAACGGCCCCAAGCCTTTGAGAAGGCGCACGACCGGATCCAAAAGGCCCACAACTCCCAAAGTCGTGACATTGCCGACAAAAATCCCGCCGGGCCTCAACAACCGCCGCAGTTCCGCAAGCATGGGCCCATCGGTTTCCATGTATTCCAGGACACCCGCTGCCACAATGGCATCAAAGGATTGGTCCCTAAAAGGCAAGTGCTCAGCGTCTCCCTGCACGCGCAGACAGCGGGCCGCACAGGCCCCGGCCTTTTCCGCAGCCAGGCTGAGCATTTCCGGAGACACATCCAAGGCCCAAACTTCTTCAAAAAGTTCCCCCAGCTGCGGCAAAAAGGGACCCGGCCCGCAACCCAGGTCCAAAACCCGGCCCTTGCGCCCCCCTGCCCGGAACCGCCTCAACATCTCCAGTGTGTGGTGTTGCCGGATCTTCAGAGCCGGATAGCGCAAATCGCCCGCATAATGGGTTTGATTGTACTGTGCCGCCAGTTCCGTGAAATAGCGCTGGGTATCAGACATCACTCATGCTCTGGTTATGCGGGTGCCGGGCACCCGCTCACTTGCTTGCAAACACAGACAGACTATTCGAAAGATAAATCCGCCCCCGGCTCAAACGAAACAAACTTTTGGCCATTTGGTTGTAGGCGATTTTCAGAGGAACCAAAGTCCGGCTATAGGCATTCTTACCCACCAACATCACGCGAGTGGGCTCGCCCGCAAAAAAATCAACGCGTTCAAACCCCGCATTCTGGAGCATGCCCTTCAGGGTGGCCCGCGTGTAATGATAAAGATGGCCTTGGGGCATGAGATACATCAAGCCCTTCCCTCTTTCCAGAAAACGGCGGATGCGGTTGTACACCAAATGGAAGCTCGTGTTGGGCACTTCCGCAAACAAAACACCCCCGGGGGCCAAGAGGGCATGGGCTTGCTTTAGGGTATTGGCCGGATCCCGCAGATGCTCCAGGACATCCCAAAAGCTGATCAGGTCAAAAGGCCCGGCGTCCCCGGGCAAGTCTTCGAGCGTACCCACAAACACACGGCCCATACCCAGACCCTTGGCTGCTTCCACACAGGAACGCCTGGAGGGGTCCACGCCATAAGATTCCCAACCGTTCTCTTCAGCTGCCTGGCAAAAATAGCCCAGACCGCAACCCACATCCAGATGCCGGCCAGGCCCTCTGAACCCGGCCAAACGCTTGAGCATTTCATCATAGCGCGCGCGGCGGGACGCATCCCACATCATGGCCTCGTCGGCATCGAGCGCCTCCGGCCCGCTCAGGGTCTGCTCAAAAAAATCCCCTGTGGCCTCGGACACATCCCGCGGATTCGTATACATCAAACCGCACTGCTTACAGCGCACCACGGTAAGGCCATTTTCAACCCAGACTGCTGTCGTCTTATCCGCGCCGCAAAGCGCGCAATCAATCTGTTCCACCCGCCCCCCGCCGGAAATATTGTTCCAGGACCGCAGTCCAGTCATACCAACCTTTGAGTTTGGCCGCCACATCTTTCCAGGAGTCCCCGGGCATGATCACCAGCCGGCGCATGGCCCAGCGCGTGGATTCGCCATTGAAGCGCCCCCACACCGAGCTGCAGGCCGCCAAATAGCCTGCAGCCTGCACAGCCGCCCGGGCTCTTGCGTCCTGGTGCCAAGGCCGCCCATAAGGATAGGCAAAAAAGCGGATTTCTCTGCCCAGCGTTTCCGAAAGACGGGCGCGCGATTCGGCCACCTCCCGGTGCAAATCCGCATCACTCAAGCCTCTCAGGGGGATATGGTTCATGCCGTGCGACCCAATTTCCAAAAGTTTGGGATCGCTCTGCCGGAGAAGTTCGGCCCCGGCGACATTCAATGCCTCAAAACCCGGAACGCGCTCCCAGGTATTCGCGGCGCCCATGTGCCCGGCAGGCACAAAGACCGTGGCAGGCAGGCCGAGTTTGCGCAAGACCGGAACCCCGAACGCAAACAGATTTGTGTAAGCGTCGTCAAAACTTAAACTCACCTGCGGCCCGCCGCCTTTGGAGTTAAAGCTCTCGCACAAGTCCTTTAGGGTGCTGACGCGATAGTGATCCGCCAAGTACGAGAGGTGTTCCCTGAAGGCTTTTGCCGGCACGCTGTTGAACGAAGGACTCTCCGAGACTCCGTGATACATCAAGACGATACGCGGATGTCTCATGCCCGCATGGGCTGCCTCGCGTCTCCCCCAAAGACAGGCCCCGCCGCACAGGCCAAAGGCCCCGCTTAAACCACGTTTCAAAAAAGCATTCATCCTTCAGTCCGCCGCCCATGAATGTTGCGCGGCCCCCTTTGGAGTCTGTTCCACTGCCCCTTCATCCAGCCTGCGATCTGAGCAAGATCCTTGGTCAGGAGAATGAGCGGAGCCCAAAGCCAAGCGCCGGGCCATTGCATCTGCCGCCACCCGCGGAAACTGAGAATTCCTAAATAAACCAGGAGGGCAAGGACAACAGCCTGCGCCGGCCAGGCAGACAGCCCGCTAAGCAAAGCGAGGAGCAAAACAAGATAAAACATAATCCGGAGACTGTGACGCCTTGTATTGACCCCCAGCGTCGCATCTCCCCAGGCATAGTGATGATACTGGCGGGCCAGAGCCCGGAGTGAGGAGCGGGGTTTCCAGTAAAAGAGGGCCTCGGGAGCACGCTCAATCCGGATTCCCGATTCCAGGACCGCCCTCAAGAAAACCGCGTCCTCACAGGGATACACATCCTCCGCGTAACCGCCCGCCTTTTCCCAGGCAGACTTGCGAAAGGCCACGGACGCCCCGCCCGCGCTCAGCAGCGCCAGATTCGCGGTCTTTCGCACTGTAAGCAGCCCCACAAGGTGCTCAAACTGTGTCCGGCCCCGCGCCTCAAACCCGCCGACCACAAGACCCACCGTTGGATTGTCTTGCAAGGGAGCTGTCAAACGGGCCAACCACTGTGGATCCACAACCCCGCCCGCATCGGTACAGGCAATCGTATCGAAGCGGGACTCGCGCACCCCGGCGTTCCGGCCCGCTCCCGGAAAGGCACTCTTGAGCTCTAAGACGCGCACCGCAAAGGGATATTTCGAGGACTTCGACGCCTGGCGCACCAAATCCGGTGTCCCATCAACTGAGCCCGCGTCCACAAAGCAGACTTCTCCGGGCACACAGCTTTGACGCACAAGAGCCTCGAGCACATCCAGCACATTCTGAGACTCGTTCAAGACAGGAATCACCACAGAAATCTCAGCCATGGACTAGGCCCCCCAATCCCGCACCTCCTGCAGGCGGCCGATTTCCCAATTTCCCCTCCAGTAGTCGATCCAACCCCAGGCAATCGCCTTGGCTGCACACGGCCGCCCGCGCAAAGCAAAATAGGCGGATTTGGCCAGGAGATAAAGCGTGTTATAGAGAAGAAAACTTGCGCGCTGAAGTGGCGTCCCGTGTTTACGGACTAGAAGCAAGAGGTTACGCGTACAGATGTAGTGAATGGCAGGGCTGCGCTGCCCGAGACTGCTGAACACCCGGTGCCAAATTTTGGAAGAGGGCACAATCCAGCACTCCCAGCCTGCCTCGGCCACCCGCAGGCAAAAATCAGATTCCTCATAATAGATAAAGAAACGCTCGTCCAGAAGCCCGACTTCTTCAAGAACCTCGCGCCGAATCAGAAAAGCGCTTCCCGGCACACACTGCACCCGCAGAGGTTCTTCCAGCCGGGAAGTACCCAAGATCTTCGCAAAGGTGGAGGGGTCCAGCTTTGTCTGTGTCCCGGTCCAGAGATTGATTCGATGCCCGGCAGAAAACAGCACTTCACGATGATCCAGCTCGTAATTAACCGCTCCCACCACAGCGACTTTGTCATGGCTCCGGAGAACCTCCACCAGCTCGCTCAAAAAGGCGGGATCCACCTCCAGATCGTTATTCAGGAGCATCACCGCATCGGCACCGTCTTTCAGGACTCGCTCAATGCCCCTGTTACAACCCCCGGCAAATCCGAGGTTGGCCTGATTGTCGATGAAGGTGCATTCCGGAAACTCGGAAGGAAGTACTGCAAGAGAACCGTCCCGCGAACCATTATCCAGGACGTAGATACTGCGATCCGCATACTGCAGATTGCGCAGGGACCGGAGACACTGGCGCGTGTCTTCCAGCTGATTGTAATTGAGTATCACGATTCCTACGCGCACGAACTCAGCTTTCAGGCACTCTCTTCTGCGTGCCCGTTAATGCGATGTTGCATTTGGTTCAGAGCAGCCAATAGACCCAGGATCGTACCCACCCAAATCGTACGCCCCGGTTCACTGAGCGCGCTACCCAAGAAGGAGTCGCCCACAATGGCCACAAAAGCCATGGTCAAACCCAATGCCACACCGCGCCAATAGGGATCTTCGAATCGCTTGGACAGGCTGATGCCAAAGACAAAACCGGCCACACACAACCAAAGCAAAACCGCGATCCCCAATGCCCCCAAAGTCAGGTAATACCAATAAAAACTGTTGTGCACAAAGCGCGTCTTCCGCCAATTGGGCCGCAGGGAATCATAACCCAGGTACATGAACTGGTTCCCCAAACCATTGCCTATGACAGGATGCCGGTTCGCCAGTTCCAAGACCGCGTCCCATTCTGAAAGACGGGTCTTGACCGTGGGCTGCTGAGTTCCTTCAAAAACAGAAGCAAAACGGTCCGTCAAAACCACCGGGGCTTGCAAGAAACCATTTTCCACGGGAATTGTAATCCCGATCAAATACCAGAGGCCAAAACTGAAGGCGATGATGGATCCCAGTTTCACAAAGCGATATTTGCGGTAGGCCGGCACAACCAAGAAAAGCAGCCCCAGCATTCCGATACAGGCCATCCACCGGCTGCGGTTCCCGGCCAGGATTTGCTGAGCCCCGAACGCGCCGGCCAGAATCAGATACTTACTGTATTCTTTGTGTTTGTGGGTGATCTTAAACAAGATCGTGACGGTAATCGCAAAGGTGATCAGGGTGTAGGAAGAACCCTGGGAAAGGTGCGGGACCACGCTCCCGAATTCGCTGTAGAAAATCCCCCCGTCATTCAACCGTGTGTACAGGGCGCGAGCTAAGGAAAGTGCCGAGATAATATACATCCAGTTGAGCAAACGCTGGAATTTCTTGGGTGTGGTGTAAACGCCGGCAACCACAAAATAGATCGCATAGCCCAGGATGATATTGAGATCAGAGGCCCACCATTGGAAAGGTTTTCCCCGGAGTTCCGCATGCGTCGCGCCCAAAAAAGCCAGAAGGAGCAAAGCAAGGATGGGGGAACGCACCGGAGAATTGACACTCTGCACCCGATCCCCCCGGTAACCTCTCAAAAAGCGCTGCAGCATCCAGGCAAAGAGGGTGATTCCAAAGGTTACCACATAGGCGGCTTCTACCGGAGACAAGCCCCCTGCCTGCCAAAGGATATAAAAAGGAGTGGGCGCCAACAACAAGATGATGAGGGCTTCAGGCAACATAAACGCAGTCACAAAGACGGCTAAACTGCCCACAAGAGCCAAAGGAACCAAGGGTGGACACCAGGCAATGGCCGCTCCCACCGCGATCCCGGACAGGACCAGAGAGGACCAAAAGGCAAAGTTCAACGCACGATCCGCAAATACACCGTTTCTAGTCATCATCCTCTTCTTTCACTCCTCCGGGCTAAAAACATAAGACCTTGTGTTCAATGCTCCCCTTGAGGCGTCCCAACTCCATGACGCAACGCTCGGCAATCAAAAGAAGGGGTGCATACAAAATTTCCTTGGGCCCGATCCGGAGTTCAGCCCGTTCATAATAGGTGCTCATCCGGAACAGCGCCCAACCCAAGAGCAAAACCAAGCCGGCCCAACCCAAAGGCGGCATGAGGCCTAAGCACACCCCGGAAAGCAGCAGAAGCTTTAGGGGCGACAGGAACCGGATGTCGACCTTGGGCCCTTCCTGCATGGAGACAATACGCGCCTCATACCGGCCAAAACTCCAGGCCTTGGCAAAGCGTATCCGCAGGGTGTCATGATTGCGATGCTCCATGGAGAGCTCGGGATCATAAAGAAATCCCGTACCCTTCTCCAACAGGCGCCGGCCCATTTCCAGGTCTTCGCCCCAGCGCAGCTCCACGGGGAAGCCGCCCATCTGCAGCAGAAGCTCCCTGTGCCAAGCCATGTTCCCGCCGAGAAAGAGCGGGTTACGGTAATCCGCTGCAGTCACCTTGCGCGCCTCTCTTCTTTCCGCAGTCTGGTAAGAGGCGATATAGCGGCCGATCCATCCCTGCGGAGCACTATCCTGATACGGACCGCAAACGACTGTCTCTCCCGAGTCCATGTGCTCCAAAATACGAGTGAGCCATTTGGGGCTGGGGATGCAATCTGCATCCACAAAAACCAAGATTTCCGCTATTGTCTCTGCCAGCCCCCGGTTGCGCGCCGCTGAGGGACCCGGCGTTTCTTCTTCTAATACCCGCACAGCAAAGGAAGAACGCTCCGCAAAGGACTTCACAATTTCAATCGTGCTGTCCGTGCAACCGTTGTCCACAATGACCAGCTCTCGAGGCCGGGTCTCTTGTTTCTCCAACGCATCAAGCAACAAGCCGATGCTCTGTTGGGCATTCAAAACCGGGACAATCACCGCAACATCAGTGCAAATAGCCCAGACTCCTCAAGTGTTCCTGATCCTGTGAACTCAAAGACCCTGTTGCCAGGGACTCGGCCGGGAGCGCATGCAGACGCCAGAGTCTTAGCTGCTTGGAGAGCTCTTCCACCATCTCCGGATGTTGGGACGCCTGGTCCACGAGTTCTTCAGGATCTTCATCCAGGTTAAAGAGCCGTACCGCCCCCCCCATGCGATTTTGAATCAATTTCCAAGGGCCCAACTTAACGTATTCCAGAGGTCCTAGCGTATGAAACCCCGCACGCTCCGGACAATCTCCAAAAATCGCCCGGTCTGCAAGCGGACCAGCTCCGGAACGCAGCAGGCTTCTCCCCTGCATCCGGCCGGCCTCGGACTGCAGCCCAAGCAGGTCCAGGATAGTCGGGGCCACATCAACAAGCCCGGCTCCGGCACTGCGTACCTCGCCCCCCGCAAAATGCGGCGCATAGCAAAACACCAGAGGCACGTGAACCTGTTCCTCGTAAACACGGTCGCCGTGATCAAAATAGTAATCGTGGGCAAAGCCCTCGCCGTGATCCGCCACCACCGCAATCACGGTATTCTTGGCGGAAGCATTTTCGTCCAAAGCCTGCAAGAGCCGTCCCAGTTCGGCATCCATCAATGCCAACTCACCCAAATAGAACTGTTTCATAATTCGGGCCCGGCTCTCTCCAACCGCTTCCAAGGGCTGTCCGGCCAGCTCCAGCTGCACGCGGTCTGTGAGCCCGGTCTCTTGCCGGATCTGTTTCGTCCCCGGCGGATGGTAGGGAGTATGCGCGTCAAAATAATGCACCCAAAGAAAGAAGGGGCCACCCCCGTCGCGACCGTGATCCTCCAGCCAAGCGCGCGCGAGTTCTGTTGTCTGCGGAGCCAAACGCTCGGAATAAGAGTAACCCTGCCAATCCAAACGCATACTCGCCCTTAAAAGCTTGAAGCCGTCCAGAAAGCCGAAGCGATCGTTGTACAAATCAAAGCCCTGGGAAAGATTGGCCAAACGATCCTTGAGCGTGTACCCGCTGAGCACCGCAGCGGTGGCATAGCCCTGGTCCTTGAGAATTTCAGCCAAAGTCCTCTGCGGGGACGGCAAAGGATGAAAATTCGAAACACTGCCGTTTGTATGCGGGTACAAGCCCGTAAGCAGGCTCGCGTGAGAAGGAACAGTCAGAGGCACCTGGCAATGCGCCTGGGAAAAACTTACACCGCGCGCCGCAAGCGCGCTGAGCTGAGGGGTCAGGGCCTGTCCGCCGGAACTCTCCAGATCCGAGGCCCGCACCGTGTCCCATGTCACCAGGAGTACGTTCGGTCCCTGGCCTGCGCCGGCTGCAGTACCCAAAGGCACGGTCTTAACCCCTGCCATCAGCAAAAGTATCCCGAGAACAACCCAAGCCGGGAGGCAAAAACGCTTCACTCGCAGCATCCGAAGCCCAAACCATAAAGCGATCAGTCCCAGAATCCAGCACAAGAACCACAGCCAAAGAGAAAACATCCCGTTACTCAGCAAAAGGTACCGGATCAGCCACCCCAAATACACGCCGGGGATCAGCAGAAGCGCACTGAAAGCAGCGGTTTTGGAGGCATTGTCTGCAGTTTCCCCGCCTGTGGGCCGGACGAAAAGCAGGGCAAGCAAGGCGCCTCCCAGGGCAGAGGCCAACCCATACCAGAGACTCAAGACCCCTAACTGGATCAGAAGATCCGGCCAGGTCAGGGCCCTCAATTGCAACCGGAAGCTGGAGTTCGACCAAACACTCAGCCCGTACTCCAACAACAAAGCCAGAAGCCCCACACTCATCCAGGTCTGAACAAAAACCTTAACGCGTCGCAATCCAGACACCCTCGTCATGTTGCCTGCACACTTGAGACAGGAATAGAGCCCCATAAACGCCTAAACGCAACGGCAAAGAACGCGCCCAGGACTTGAGATGCAAGGTCCTCCCATTCACCCAAGGTTCGCGGTAAAAGCGGCGAATCGCAAACCCCGAATTCTCCAGCACTCCATCAATGGCTCGCGAGTCAAAGTGCCACAGGTGGAACTCAAAGAGTTTATCCAGAGGAGCAGTAACTCTTGAATTAGTAATATGATACAACATTCGATACAACCCGGGCAAGAGGGCGTTGCAGATGGGGGTGCGCAATACCAGCATCCCCCCGGGCTCCAGAAGCTCGCGGGCCCGGAGCACTGCGGCCCGCGGATCAGGCAGATGCTCCAGCACGTCCCAAAGCGTTATCACCCGGTAGGGCCCTTGGGACCAGTCTGCGGACAGAAAGTCTCCCTGCTCAAGAGGAAGTCCCTGTTTTTCCTCCACCCAACGCACCACCTCTGCATCGGATTCCACCCCTTGGGCCTCCCATCCGCGCTCCAAAGCCCGCGTCAAAAAGGTGCCGTACCCGGCCCCCACATCGAGCAGTCTTCCTTTGGGCGCCAGAGCCTCCAGATGGTCCAGGGCCCGGTCATAGGTCCGCAGCCGGAAGGATCGAAAATGCTTTTCGTAGTAAGCGGCCCTCTCCTCCGCCAATTCTCCCGGCCAAGAGTGCGGTGCCAGGCTCCCCCAAACCCGGGGGTCAATGAAATAGCTCCGGCAATCGGCGCATCGATTCACCTGAAAACGCCCGAGTAAAAAAACACCGGGCCGCACCTGTTCGGAATTGCAGAGAGGACAGGCGCTAATCCCCATGGGTTTTCTCCTCGGACTTGAGATATTTCAAATCGGGCATTCCCCAGAGCTGGTGTGTATCCAAGCCGAGCCGGTACCTCAGGTAGCCCATCAAACTCAACCACACGAGCAACTCTGTAACCAGCGTTGCAAAGGCAGCCCCCATGTAGGTATATGGCGGAATCAACCAGATGTTGAGCCCGATATTGAGGATCAATCCCAACCCGCACACTACGGCCATCACCTTTTGGCGCCCGGCCGCATAGAGCACGGAACCGTTCAGATTCCCGAAGGCCACCAGCAGCCCGGCCCAGGCCAAGAGCTGCAAAACCCAGGCCGAGGCCTCAAAACCCTCCCCGAAGGCAAGCCGGACAAGCTGCGAAGCAAAGAGGGTCACGCCCGCACACACCGGCGCGCCGATCACCGCCATAAGCCTGAAGCTTTGCACATAAGCCCGCTCAAAACTCTTCCGGTCCGTCTGGTATCTGCGGGACAGTGTGGGAAAAAGCGCGCCCAC